>CAMEXG010000079.1 GCA_945947045.1 uncultured Spirochaetales bacterium
TGCTTTCATCTCCCGCCTAAAGACGGGAGTCTTCCCGCATGGATTTTATAAAAATAAAAGTGACTAAAGTCTTTGTTTTTGTATCATTTTTTGCCCTAATCAATAATTCTTCTTGATGGCTTCCAGCTAAAACTCTATTCTCAAACCATGATCATCGATTCCCATGCCCATATCTTCTCCACCATCTCCGGTTTCGGTGCAGACGGAGAGCTTAAGCCATTAGATAACGGAAAGGCTGTTTGGAGTAACGGAGAAATTATTCAGCTTCTTCCTCCGACCTATGAAAAGACAGAGTTCCCCATCTCTAGTCTTCTATCCTTGATGGACAGCAATAATATCAATAAAGCTGTCTTATTACAGGGAGGTTTTTTGGGGGTCGACAACTATGGTGTCTTTGAAGCGGTCAAGGCACATAGAGATAGAATTGCCGGAGCATTTACAGTAGACCCTTTTTGCAGAAATGTTGGAAAAATATTAGATAATCTTCTATCAAAGGATATCGATGCTTTTAAATTTGAAGTTTCTACAGGCTGTGGCCTAATGGGAATACACCATACTTTCCCCTTAGACGGCGAAATGATGTACTCACTCTACAAGCGGTTATATGGAAAGATAAGAACGATTGCTTTCGACCTAGGGTCACCAGGAGACGAAAGTCACCAAGTCGATGCAGTTAGAAAGATTGCAGAAGATTTTCCCGAATTTAACATTGTTGTGTGTCATCTTTCTTCTCCGAGAAGAAACCAGGATGAGAATATTAAGAGAGAGTTGGAGTTTTTGAGAAAAGACAACATCTTCTTCGACACTGCAGCTCTGTTTTGGAAGACACGATTTGAAGAGTATCCATTTCCAATTGCCAGAAGTTATCTCACATATGCAAGAGATATTGTAGGAGCCGAGCATTTGATGTGGGGAAGCGATGCGCCGAGCACGCTTGTACAGGTTCCGCTTTCTTTGCAGATTAGTTATTCAAAAGGGATTTTTTCTGAAAAAGAGGAAGAGTGGTACTTCCATAAAACTGCAGAGAAAGTTTATTTCTGACGTTTTGGAATAAGGATCACAGACTTTGTACCTACCCCAGGAGTACTGTTGATTATTAGTTCTCCTTTGCACATCGTATTCAATCTCATTCTTGTGTTTCTTAGTCCCACATGATCCATGGAGATTTTTTTCTCTGTATCGAATCCAACTCCGTCATCTTCACATACAACCATGAAGAAATCGGAGTCTTCAGTGGTTCTGATCCTCACATATCCGCTTTCTTCTTTTGGTGATATGCCATGTTTCACTGCATTCTCCACTAGAATCTGAAGAGATAACGGAGGAACCAAGAAATCTACAGAGTTAATATCGTACTCAACATTCAAGTGGTCTTGGAATCTTAGCTTTTCAATATACAGGTAGTTTTCTACATGATGCAATTCTTCAGTGAAACTGACACATCTTACAAGCTCAAGACTGGTCATGTTTTCTCTGAGATAGTCTGCAAAATGGTCTATGGCATCCACCGCTGTCTGAGGATCTCTTGTTATCAGGGATCTGATGATGTTTAGAGTGTTAAAAAGAAAGTGGGGCTTTATCTGGCTAAGCATTACTTTGACTTTCTCTCTCTCCAATTCCGACTTTGCAGCCTCCCTGGCTTCTTCGGCATCTACAATCCTCTCTTTCTGAACATTGAGATATATCATCAAGATTCCCATAAAAGAGAAAACAGGAGCAAGATACATGCCGAAGAATATCTGCTCTGAAAGTAACCCTAGTATAGGAAGAGCAGCAAATCCAAATAGATATATAATATGTTTCTTATGCTTTGTATCTTCTGAATGGGAATAATCCATCAACATCAGAACAACAAACCAAATCATATAAATGATTGTGAAAATAGTATTGATCCAGTAATACTTTCCTCTGGTATATATTCCATTCTGGTAAGAAAAATATATTCCCGTAAAGAAATTAATCATGAGACAGAAGAACGAAGCGAAGGTGGGGAAAGAAGAACAAATAAAAAATACTTTGGCCTTGCTCTTTGTATGACGCAGGGAAATAAATGAATAAGAATAAATAAGCCAAATCCACCATGACAAATTAGGGAAGAGATAGTTGCAGAAACCAGCTACAGAACCAATAAATACTCCTATATTTGTATTTACCTTCATACAGAACCAAGAGATCAAGTCTGTAAATGTAACAAACAACAGGGAAGCCAACATTGTGTTGAATACAGGTTGTCCTACATCTTTTTTATTCTTAATTGAATTCAATAAGACAATTAACTCGCCGATTATTGCAATTAAGTCTATAGATACCAATATCAATACATTGTCAAGCATAAGACAATACTAGCACAGCACTATAAAAACAAAAAGCAGAAGTAAGAGAAAAGAGCGACCATATTGATTTCTTTTCCCTTCCTTGAATAGAATCCCTATTGCTATGCGTGATGTCCAGAAAGTTTCAAACGGTATTACTGAAGGTGTGATTTGGAAACAAATTCTATTGTTCTTTTTCCCAATTCTATTCGGGACGCTTTTCATGACCCTCTACAATACCATAGATGCTATTATTGTAGGGCAATTTCTTGGAAAAGAAGCCTTGGCCGCGGTATCAGGAGGGACAAGTACTCTTACAAATCTGATTATTGGATTCTTTAACGGCATGGCAAGCGGCGCAACTGTTGTAGTAAGCCAATTCTATGGGGCGAAAGATGAAGATAAAGTTAAGAAGAGTCTACATACAGCAATAGCTCTTTCAATTTTCTTTGGACTTACAATTTCAATTCTGGGATATATACTTACAAACCCCATGCTGAGCTTAATGGCTACGCCTCTCGACATCTTTCCTTTGGCATCCACTTATCTCCATATATATTTTATGGGAGCCTTGGGTCTAGTTATGTTTAACATGGCATCAGGGGTATTGAGAGCTTTCGGAGATTCCAAGCATCCCCTTTGGTTTCTTGTAATTGGTGCATTAATGAATATTGTGCTGGATGTTTTGTTTATTGCTGTTCTAAAAAGAGGAGTAAGAGGAGCGGCTGAAGCGACTATTATAAGTCAGGCTGTAGCGGCATTGGCAACCCTTTTGTTCCTGGCCACCAGAAAGGGGCTGGAAAAAATGGAAGTAAAGAAAATGGCCGTTATGGATGGAATAATCCTGAAGAAGATGCTTGCCATCGGACTTCCGGGAGGAATACAGTCTGTAATGTACAATATCTCAAACATGATTATTCAGACCAACGTAAACTCTTTCGGAACAGATACAGCCGCTGCTTGGGCTTCATACAACAAGCTTGACGCAGTCTTCTGGATGATAGTAAACGCTTTCGGAGTATCAATAACCACATTTGTAGGTCAAAACTATGGGGCAGGAAAGATAAAGAGAGCAAAAAAAGGTGTTGTGGAGTGTCTGGGAATGACGTTTATTACATCTCTCCTTTTAGCTACGATTTATATAAAGTTCGGCAAATATGGCTTTATGCTTTTCTCTTCAGATGAAAATGTAATAGCGATAGGAATGAGGATTCTACTTACTATCGCCCCCGTATTCATTGTCTATGTGCCTATCGAAGTTCTCTCCGGAGCTCTTCGTGGAGCAGGAAAGACCTTGGTTCCTACACTCTTTACAGTATTCGGCATCTGTGGGGTCAGAATAATCTGGCTCTCGACACCTTGGGGCAAAGCATCAATAGAAAGAGTAATGCTCTCCTATGCCATTTCCTGGACTTTGGTCACATTACTCTTTTTCATCTATTATTTTGTTTCGGATGTATATGGAGAAAAAACTCAGAAAAGTTCTTTGTAGTTTCTGCCGATTTCCTTTGCATAACTAGGTTTCTGTATTATTTCCCATAGATTCTTAGGGATAGGGACACTCTTTCCGATCAGAGGTTCGACAATTGTTTCGAACTTTGCAGGATGAGCAGTAGACACAACCATTGTAGGAGAAGAAGAAAAATAGTCTCTCCTTACTCTCTCTCCACATGCTGTGTGAGGACAGATGATGTAATCGTCTTCTTCATACACTTCTTTGATGGTTCTCTGTATTTCACTGTCACTTACACTCTTCGCACTTACTGAAGCGGAGAAGTCTTCGAATGTAGGGAACATGTCAAAAAGTCTCTCCATGTTTGAAGGAGCACCTACATCCATTGCATTGGCCAATGTCTTTACACTTGCCCTTGGCTTATATTCACCGCTTTCAAGATAATCAGGGATAGTTCTATTTGCATTTGTAGCCATGACTATTCTCTCGATTGGATATCCCATAGCCTTTGCCCAGAAACAACCTGTTACGTTTCCCACATTTCCTGACGGGACTATTATTACAGGCTTCTCTCCATAGAGAGCAAGATACATTTCGCTGGCATATGCATAATATGCCATCTGAGGAAGGAGTCTTCCGATGTTGATAGAGTTGGAAGAGCTGAGACCTGATGTGATGGATTTATCCATGAAGGCTTCTTTTACCATCTTCTGACAGTCATCAAAACTTCCGTCTACTTCATAACTCTCGATGTTTTCACCCCAAGTAGTCAGCTGTGCTCTCTGTCTCTCAGCTACCCTTCCCTTTGGGAAAAGAACCTTTGCCTTCAGATTCTTTCTTTTCCAGAATGCAGCAGCCACAGCTCCACCTGTATCACCGCTGGTAGCAACCAGAATTGTCTTTTCTTCGCCTTTTCTCTCTAATAGTTTCTCCATAGAGAATGCAAGGAATCTGGCTCCAAAATCTTTAAAGGCACTTGTGGGGCCATAGATTAATTCCAAGAGAACCTTTCCATCTCCTAAATCCTTCATAGGTACAGGAAAATTGAAAGCAGACTGACAGATCTCCAACAAATCGTTCTCCAGCTCATCTCCTTCGAAAAATGGTCTAATTGCCTGATACATTGCATAAGATACACCCTCTTTGAGAGTAAAATCATCAGGACGCTTAGGCATCTCGGATGGAACGAACAAGCCTCCATCTGGAGCAAGACCCTTTAATAGAGCTTCACTTACACTACATGACGGACCGTTCTTGTCTCTTGTTGAAACGAATCTGACCATATTAATCCTCCTAGATTCTGCTTCCGAGGTATGCACTCAACCTCAAAATATCTGCAAAAATACCTGCAGCTGTAACTTCTGGTCCAGCACCAGGTCCCTGGACAACTAGAGGCTGGTTGTGATAACGAGCCGTAGTGAACTCGATGACGTTATCTGTACCCTTTGCCTGACTGAATGGATGATCGATAGGGAAAGCAGATAATGAAACAGAACACTTTCCACCATCTACCGTACCTACGTATCTAAGTTTCATGCCCTTCTTTTCTGCTTCTTTATATAGAGAGAGCATCTCATCATCCATCTCCCCCATTCTCTCCAAGAATTCTTCTTTAGATACATCTCTTAGAGTAGGAGGAACAAGATTCCTTATTTCCAATTCCTCTACTTCAGCCTTATATCCCAACTCTCTGGCAAGTATTACTGTCTTTCTTGCCACGTCCATACCAGAGAGGTCATCTCTTGGATCAGGCTCAGTAAAGCCCATATCCCTTGCTTTTCTTACAAGAGTAGAGAATGGAACTGTTCCATCATAGTTACTAAATAGCCAAGCAAGAGTACCTGAAACCATTCCTTCTACTTTTTCTATGATATCACCAGTTTCTCTCAGGTCTTTTAATGTGGTGATAATAGGAAGACCTGCTCCCACCGTAGTTTCATATAAGAACTTCTTTCCTGTTCTGAGAGATGTTTCATAGAGGCTCTCATAGTAAGCATAAGGACCGCTTGAAGCCTTCTTGTTTGGTGTTATTACATGGAAGCCTGACTCAATTAATGATTTATACTGCATAGCTCTTTCTTTGCTGGCAGTGGCGTCTACAAGTACCCAGTGAGGATAATAAGAAGCCTTGATATGTGAAAGGAATATTTCTTCGTTATAAGGTATTCCATATTCTTCCATCTGCTGTCTCCAAGAACTCAGATCGATGCCTTCTTCACTTATCAGCATCTTCTTACTTGTGGCAATACCTCTCACCCTAATATCAAGATCAAACTCTCTCTTTAGTCTCTCCCTTTCTCTTCCTATCTGATCTAATAGAGTTCCTCCTATATTGCCCGGTCCAAAGAGACCGAGAGAAAGAGTCTGCTGAGACATAAAGAATACTGTGTGAAGAGCACGTTCTGCTTTCACAGCATCTCGGCTTGAGATAACGGCACTGATGTTTCTCTCGCTGGAGCCCTGGGCGATAGCTCTGACGTTGACTCCGGCTCTTGCCAAGGATGAGAACAGTTTTCCCGCCACACCGATTCTTCCTGGCATAGCCTCTCCGACAACGGCTAGAATGGATAGATTGTCTTCCATATCAATAGAGGAGATCTGATGTAGCGTTATTTCTCTTCTGAATTCTTTTTCTAGAGTCGATTTGGCATTCATAGCCTGAGGAGTCGGGACAGCAAAACAGATTGAGTATTCACTGGAAGCCTGAGAAATGAAGATAACACTGATTCCTTCGTTTCTAAGGGCACCAAAGAGACGTGAAGATACGCCAGGGACACCTGACATACCTGAGCCTTCAACGTTAATTAAAGAAATGTTCTTTACGACAGAGAAAGCCTTCACGCCGTCTTTCCCCGATTTCTTTCCTTCTCTTGTAACAAGAGTCCCCTCTTCTTCTACATCTCCCCAATATCTGAGGGAGAGTGGGACAGAAGCTTCTTCAGCTGGAATAAATGAGTGAGGATGAACAACAGGAGCACCAAAGAATGAGAGTTCAGTTGCCTCAGCATATGTCATATCTGTAATAAGATGGGCATTTGGAACATCTTTCTTACTTGCTGAATACAATAAGCTTCTCTGGTTCCAATATGTTAAAGGAGAAGATAGATGAGAAGCAATCAACGCCGCAGAATACTCTCCCCAGCCTTCATCGCTTCTTTCCTTTCCAGCTGCATCTCTGTCGTCTACACAGTAGACAAGTTGACCGGATACAAAGACCGCATTACTTTGGAACGATGGATTATGATCAGAGAGAAGTTTATTCAGATCTCTACTCTCTACACTTTCACCCTTTTCAATAAAATAAGCAGAAACAATTCTTTCAAGGAAAGTAGATGTCATCGTCTCTAGATAGTCAGAAGCCGCTCCTGATTTATCTTCAAGAATCCATACTGCCTTGAGGATGTCTTTTATAGACTCAAAGCTTTGTGAAATGTAAGAGGAGACCTCATTGGAGGAATCGTTCTTTAATGAAGATGAAGCCAATTCCAGCCAGGCAGTCTTCTTCTGTTGGAGCATACTCCAAATTCCGTCATCTTTATTCTCAGCAGCATCTAATAGTTTGTAGAAGCTGAGATCCGGATCTCTTGTGGGAGGAAGAACGTAAATCTGTACATCTTCTTTTTCTTTTTTATGAACACAATAGAGTTTCTCAATACCTTTCCAGGTAGAGACCATTGAACCCTCGAGAGCGTGTACCCTAATACTTTTCACTGCAATATTTCCTTAAAAAGATTTAAAAAAAGAGCCCCCACTCAAGAAGGAGCTCCTCATCTCACCAAAAATTAGTTCTCAGGCGAAATCAAACAACCTTCTGCACTTTTCCAGCTCTGAGGCAGCGTGTGCAGATTTTAATTGTTCTGGGTGTACCGTCGATGAGTGCCTTGACTGTAACGATGTTTGGTCTGAATTCGCGCTTTGTAGTGACGCCGATGTGCTGACCAACACCACCCTTCTTCTTAGGCTGTCCCTTTCTTGTAACGACGTTACCAGAAATTGTACCCTTACCACAAATATCACATCTTCTAGCCATGATCTTTATCCACCTTACTATTTGTTCTTTCTTTTTCTGACAAAACCTTTGTCGGCACTAGGCCGGGAGCATGGCAAAGATTTATGCCGTCACAACTATGGAAGTTTATAGAAAGTCAAAGCCTTTGTAAATACCCGATACCCAATTATTCCTGCTTTACGTCCACTTTAGGACAAAGCTTTGATAGTGGACACTCGATACACTTGGGCTTTGGCCTACAAAACATTCGCCCAAGGCTGTTTACAGTATCACTTAACCGACTCCAATACTCTTTATCTATAGTCTCTTTAATCTCTCTTGAAGCTTTTGACCTATCATGTGTATCTGTAAGCCCTAAACGAAAAGCAGTTCGCTCAAAATGCGTGTCTACAACTACAGCACTCTCCCCTTTTACTCTCTGCAGATAACAGGATGCTGTCTTTTCCCCCACCCCAGGTAATTTCACAAGTTCTTCCAAAGTATCTGGGATACCATGCTGATCCACTATTCTTGAAAGTTCCTGGATATTCTTGGCCTTCGCTCTAAATAAACCAGAACCATGTATTAGTTTTTCAATCTCTTCTCTTTCAGCACCTGCGATAGAGTGAGGATTGGGATATGCACTAAATAACTTCTCTGCACTGATAGCCGCCATCTTATCGGTGCTCGATCCACTTAAGATAACGGTGACAAGAAACCTAAATGGCTCTGTACAAGGTAAGAATTCTATTTCTTTAGGAAAGAATGAATCTAATTCAGATATTATTTCAAAAACTGTTGACTCCATTTTATAAATTTTCTATACTCCTTCTTGCTTCGGGATGTCGCCTAGCGGCTATGGCGCCTGCTTTGGGAGCAGGATATCGATGGTTCGAGTCCATTCATCCCGATATTTGAAGCTGGAACTTGATACAAATAGGTTTCAGCTTCTTTTTTT
>CAMEXG010000080.1 GCA_945947045.1 uncultured Spirochaetales bacterium
ATGTAGGCTCCTATTCATCAGGGGAACCAATACTGAACTTTGCATCATTTGTAGTAGTAGCAGGCGGAATATTGGGAGGGGCGCTTGTTGAGTATTTCTCTGCAATCCTGACTGACAACACCATAGACTCTGCAAAGAAGATGGCCGATGACGGAGATAAACTATTGTCTATCCCCGGTGTTTTGGAAGGAAAAGTCAAGCCTGATTATAACACTATGATCAAGACAGCTACCGAGGAAGCATTGAGAAAGATGCTCTTCCCGTCTATTCTGGCCCTTGTAATTCCGGTGATCGGAGGATTATTGTTCGGTGTCGAATTCATCGGTGGCTTACTTGTGGGTGCAACTATCGTTGCAATCCCAAGAGCGATATTTATGGGAAACAGCGGCGGTGCCTTCGATAACGCAAAGAAGTTTATCGAGGAAGAGAGACTATCCGGTCATGGAAAGGGTAGTGCAGCCCATAAAGCCGCTGTTGTAGGCGATACTGTAGGAGATACTAGAAAAGATGTAGTAGGCGTTGCCTTGGATATCTTTATAAAGAGTATGTCTACAGTTGCCAATACTCTCGGGGGAGTAATAAGGAACTTCACTCTTATCAAATAAAAGAATAAAAGAAGTAAATGTAATTGCCCGTAGTCGATTCTGCGGGCAATATTATATAGGGAAAAAAGATGTGTAACATAGTTGAATGTACCCTGATTGATAAGGGTGTGCCTTCTATGTATAAAGAGGAGAAAGAAGTTGTGCATTACCTCTGAAAAAGGGCTATATATATAGTATGAGGATTATACACACTTCAGATTGGCACTTGGGCCACACGTTGATGGATAAGACGAGAGAAGAAGAGATGAGGTCATTCTTCTCTTTTCTTATTGATGTAATAATAAAAGAGAGAGTAGACGCCCTTCTTATCTCGGGAGATATATTCGATACAGGGACTCCTTCAAATGCAGCGCTTAGTCTTTATTACTCTTTTCTTGCTTCCATAAAAAACACTGAGTGCAAAGATGTATTCATTATTGCAGGAAACCACGACTCTCCTTCTCTTTTGTCTGCTCCAAAGGAAATACTGGAGATGGTAAACGTACATATCTATGCAACGAAAGAAGATATCGAGCCATATGTAATAGATGATAAAGTCGTTGTTCTTCCCATTCCGTTCCCTAGAGACCAAGAGTTGAGAAGACTTGTGCAAGGTGGGACGATAAAAGAAGAAGACGATAGGCTCCGTCTTGCCATTGAAGAGTTATATAAGACAGAAACAGAAAAAACAGCATCAGCATATCCTTCTCTCCCTATTGTGGCCATGGGGCACTTAATGGCTACAAACATCAATGTAGAAGATAAGCCCGACTTATATATAGGAGGTTTGGGGGCCATAGATTCAGGGTCTTTTCCAAAGGCCCTGTCATATGTAGCCCTAGGCCATATCCACAAAAAGATGAACTTGAACTCTTCAGGTACCCTCTGTTACTCCGGATCTCCTATTCCTTTTTCTTTCAAAGAGGCAAAAGATACAAAAGTCTTAAAGCTGGTGGAAATAGAAGGAAGTGAAACGAAAGTCAGTGATATCACGATTCCAAGGTTCAGGAATCTATTTCAAATCAAAGGTGATAAAGAATCTATCGAGAAAGAGTTGAAAAGCCTCGTGGAGGATAAAGAAGAAGGTTGGGTATCCATAGAGATAACTGAAAGTGGAGTTTCATCATCTCTTCGATCTTTTTGTGAAAGTATTACTGAACAAACAGGTCTGGAGATAATCCATATTAAGGACACCACCGTTTCCAAACGCCTTTTGGAGACGGAAGAGGAGATAGAGAGTCTGGATAGTCTCTCCGAGGAGGATATCTTTTCTAAGTTTCTTGATGAAAAAGAAATA
The DNA here is from genome assembly GCA_945947045.1 of uncultured Spirochaetales bacterium. Classification (GTDB taxonomy): domain Bacteria; phylum Spirochaetota; class Spirochaetia; order Sphaerochaetales; family Sphaerochaetaceae; genus Ornithospirochaeta. The sequence continues at coordinate 1,882 of CAMEXG010000080.1, forward strand.
AAAAATGAAAGAAAAGACGATCTGTTGACTCTATTCAGGGAGATTCTCCAACAACTAGAGGAGGTGGTGGAATAATGAAGATACTTAGTTTAAGGTTTAAAAACATAAACTCACTGAAAGGCGAGCACTCAATAGACTTCACTTCTCCTGAATACGCTGATTCAGCTCTATTTCTTATTAGCGGAGACACAGGAAGCGGAAAGACCACAATCCTTGACGCCATCTCCATCGCCCTCTATGGAAAGACTTCAAGATTTAACAAAATCTCAGCATCCTTCAATCCTCTTATGAGTAAGGGGACGGGAGAAATGTATAGTGAAGTAAAGTTTTCTGAGAAAAACCACACATACACATCCCGTTGGACACAGCGTAGGGCGAGAGGAATTGCAAACGGTAGATTACAGGACGTAGAGTGTTTTATATATGATGAACACGACAAGCCTCTCAATAGAAAAAAAGACGAGTGGGAAAACAAAATTATCGAGATAACAGGTCTCAGTTTTGATAAGTTTTCTAAGGCCGTAATGCTTTCTCAAGGAAAGTTCTCAGAGTTTCTATCCCTTGATGGAAACAAAAAGGCTGAAATGCTTGGAGACATTACTGGAACCAAGATCTACTCGGACATATCTAAAAAAGTATATGAAAGAGCAAGTAGCGAGAATAACGTCCTCAATACGCTGAAGGCAAGGATCAATGACATTAATCTTCTCTCTCAGGACGAGATAAACGAAAGAAGAGAAAAAGTATCTCTTCTAGAGGAAAAAGTTCTAAGGGTGAATAACTCCATCGCTCTTATAGGCGATGCAATTAATTATAGAGAAAGAAAGGATATATTGGTGGAGAAAGAAAAAGTTCTTTCTATGCTGGATGAGAATAAAAAACCTTTGGAAGAAAAGGCGGAAGAAGAGAGATTAAAATTTGAATCCTTCCAAAAAGATAAAGAAGATAAAGAAGAACTCCTTATTAAAGTGGATGGTCTTGATAAAGATATAAACGCTTCAAAAAAGAAAATAGAAGAGACGGAGAGAGATATTGAAAGCATATCCATTTCTTTAGAAAAGAAGAATAAGGAGATGGAAAAAGAGAAAGAGAATCTAAAAGAAGCGAAGGAAAAGCTGGAAGAAGCAAATGCCTACATTGCCCTGAATGATAATGACTCCGATCTTCTCGCTACAATAACGAAAGCAAAAGAAATTGAAGGACAATTGAAGGCGTTAAAAAACAAAGAGACTAACGCGAAGAATTTAGTAGAAATTACAAAAAAAGATGTGGTCTTAAAAGAAGGTCAGAAAAATGACTTTGATCAGAAGTATATTTCCATTAAAGACGAAGAAAAAAGAGAAGAAGATGAACTATCTGAGCTAAATAAGGAAAGAGACAGTATTCTTGATGGTGTATTACCGGAAGGAATAGAAAGGGAATTAGAGGACATCCAGACACAAATGATAAAAGAGGAGGCTTTCAAATCACTGGAAGAGAGAAGAAAAGAACTGAGAGACGGAGAAGCCTGCCCTCTCTGCGGGGCTCTCCACCATCCATACTCTGATGAAGCTTTTATTAAGGAGCATAATGCTGAAACTTCCAGACTGGCCTCTGAGATAGAGAGATTAAAAGCCCTTAAAAACGGACTGGGTATCGTGGACAAGAAAATAAAAGAGAAAGAAAGGAGTCTAAATGATATTAAAAAGAAAGCGATATCGATACAGGGGGCGCTGGAATTAAAAAAGCAGGAATTATCGGCTTCAAAAGAAAAAAAAGAGAATTATGAAATCGATTTATCTCAGCTGGAAAAGGAAGTGAAAGAAACTGAAGAACGGCTTTCTTCTCTACTATGTGGAAGAGAGATTAATGAACTGGAAGAGAAGCTGAAAACTTTCAATAGATACAAGGCTCTAAAGGAAGAAAGCGAAAGGACTTTAAGTAATTACAGTGTAAAAGAAAAGGGAATTCTAGAGTTTATCTCTATTAAAAATGAAGAGAAGAAAGAAAAAGAAAAGAGCCTCGAAGAAATAAAAGAGCAAGTTATTGGCCAAATAGAAGAGAGGAATAAACTCTTTGAAGGAAACACAGGTGATGAGAGAAGAAGACTTCAGAATGAGAATCTTTTAAGAAAGAGAAACATGGATATAGCTCAAAAAAAGTACGATGAGATATCAGACAAAATGAATAATCTCTTTGGGCAGATAAAGACTATTAAGGATGACATCGCCCTCTTTGAAGCGAAGGACAATCCATATAAGAATGAAGAGGATCTGGAAGAGAAGAAAAGAGAAAAAGAGAATGAAAGGAGTATGTTTGACCAAGAAAAGGGTGCCCTCTCCCAGTCTCTTATGACTGATAATGAGAATAAGAAGGCATATTCTAAGCTTGAAAAGGAAATAGAGAATCAGAAATCGATTTGTTCCAGATGGAATGATCTGAATTCTCTAATAGGCTCTGCCAGCGGCAATAAGTTCATGGAAATAGCACAGGCCTATACTTTCAAAGAATTGATCAAGGCTGCAAACAAGAGGCTTAGAATACTCTCTGACAGGTATGTTTTGACATATGACTATGAAAACAAATTAGATTTCTCTGTCATAGACACTGAAAATGATGACAATGTCAGGACAGCCAAAGGTCTTAGCGGAGGAGAGAGTTTTCTAGTGAGCCTTTCCCTTGCTTTAGGCTTAAGCTCTTTCATGGCCAAAGACACAAAAATCGAGTCCTTCTTCTTGGACGAAGGCTTTGGAACCTTGGATGAAAAGAACCTGGATAAAGCCATTAATGCTCTCCTTTCATTAAAAGAGGAGGGAAGAACAATCGGTATAATATCTCATGTATCCGCCCTTAAAGATGCGATCCCCACACAGATCAGAGTGGAGAAGGGAGGCTTGATCATTGGACCAGGGGTAAAGTGATGACATACTTTACCTTTTATAAAAGGCTAGGATTAACCTCCCAGCCTTTTCAGTGTCTCTTTTGCCTTCATCCTAAACTCTGGCTTCATACCTTTGTTGTCGCTTAGAATCTCCAGGCATTCAATTACCATATCTTCATCGATGATGGTCTTTGCTATTCTCATCCTTTCTTTTGTCTCTTCGATACTCGTATCGTGGTGCCCCACTTGTTTCTTGAAGTAACCTTCGGCGATTTTATCAAAACCGTCATCTGTATCCAGTTCTTTTCTTTTATCATATAAATCACCTAATCTGGATGAAAGAAAGGATTTACCTGCGTCTCTGATTGCTCTACCTAATGCGGCACTGTTCATTGTCATTCTCCTAGTTTTCCTATCAGTATTATTTTAGGTGAAGTAACTCAATCTTTCCAATGTTTTAGAGTCGGAAGAAGGGATGTCATATACTCTCTGACACTCTCCTTCGGCCACTTGTCACTAGATAGGTGTTCCACGCAGAAGGTAATAAGATCTTCTTTATTTGAGTAAGTGTATTTCCCGTCACTATAACACCACTGACAGTAGTCTTCGTTTATTGTTCCGTCTTTTTCACGGCTCATGATTCCATCTTCCAACTCCATACCGCAGCATTGGCAGATAAGCTTTTTCTCGGATCCGAGAAGAGTATTGATAGATACATTGAAAATAGCAGAAAGCTGTTTTAATGCCTCAATATTCGGTGTAGTCTCTCCTGTCTCCCATCTTGATACAGCCTGTCTCGTTACATAGACTTTCTCCGCCAGTTCCTCTTGGGTCATATTGCTCTGATTTCTTAGTTTCATAATTACGTCTTTTGTTTCCATTTTTAACCTCTCGATTATTCTCCAACTAGAAAAAGACTCTGTAAAGAAACAGCTTGTTGCTTATAACGGGCCTGAATTGACTTCAGACCCGGCTCTTTAATCTAATCTCAAAATAGAAGAGAGAATGTGTCTGACGTTGTTCTCCAAGTCTTCTCGTGTTATGGCACCCTTTGACATTGCTTCTTCAACTCTCTCCGGATATCCATTACCCATCTTCAAATCATTACCTGCCGCCGCCTCCAAGTAGTGTTCTCCATGAGTCCACCAGTCGGAAGTGACAAAGCCTTCAAATCCCCATTCTTCACGAAGAATGCCAGTAAGCAGGGCCTTGTTTTCAGAAGCCTTGATACCGTTTATTAAGTTATATGAACTCATGACGGAGACAGGCTTTGCTTCCTTGATGATTATCTCGAATTGCCTCAGGTATATCTCTCTCATGGCCCTCTCGCTTACTCTGCTGTCGCTTTCTTTTCTATTTGTCTCTTTGTTGTTGAGGGCGAAGTGTTTGACAGAGGCTCCTACTCCATTTGATTCGATTCCCCTCACCATACTTGAGGCAAGCTTTCCTGTCAGTAATGGGTCTTCGGAGTAATACTCGAAGTTTCTTCCACAAAGGGGAGTTCGGTGAATGTTTACAGCAGGCGTCAGCCATAGTCCTATGCCATTCTCTTTTACTTCCAAGCCTCCGGCTCTTCCCACTTCTTCCAATAATTCTACGTTCCAGGAAGAAGCCAGAGCAGTGGCGCAAGGCCAGGCTGTGGTGCATATTCCCGTATCAACGGCGAGTCTCAAACCTGCAGGTCCGTCGGCTGTCATCACTGATGGTATTCCATAGTCTTCATGATTGCCGAAGCCGAAAGTGTTGGCTACACCTTTATTAGGCTGTCCTCCAATTAAATCTACGAGAATATTCGTAGGTAGAGCGGAAATAAAGTCGGAGAGAGTCATTTCCCCGTTCTTAACTCTCTCAAAGTCTATACCTTTTGCCTTAGGTAACTTCATATGGCTGGTATATTCTTTCCCCTCTCTTATTTTTGGTTGTATGCCTTCAAGTGTGTTAATATCTTGGCGTGGAATGGTGGATAGAAGAGTGTTGTTCTCTTTGGTATTGAGTATCTCCACGCTTCCGTCTCTTTTTAACCTTTCTTTCAGGAGAGGATAGGAGAGAACTGTCGGACAGTATTCAAAGACTTCGTCTTCCTTCACTGTAAGACTCTTTTTAATAAAAGAGAGTGAGTCGTCTGATATGAGAAGTGAGTATTCCCCCTTTTCAAGAACCCAGTGTCTCTCTTTTATTACGCCTTCCTCATCGAAGGATGCTATATCACGAAGAGGGAAGGAGAGAGTGAGTGTAGCCTTTTCTCCCTTCTCCAGAAGTGGGGTCTTGGAGAAAGCAGCAAGGACTCGTTTCGGCCTATCCAGCTTAAGGCCTTCAGGAGACTCAACGTAGACTTCGATTACATCTTTTTCTTTGAAAGAGCCGGTGTTTTCAACTTCCACAGTAAGAGAGACATCTTTTTTATCTCTGAGTATGTTGGATATATTATAAGAAAAAGAAGTATAAGATAGACCATAGCCGAATGGATATAGGATCTTCTTGTCTTCTCCCTCTATTGTATTGAAGTATCTGTATCCTACGTAGATGTCATCTGTATAATTCACATAATCCTTAGACTCATGAAATGTAGAAGTTGAGTAATAGTCTTCAAGATTATTGACAAAGGTGTCTGGAAGGCGTCCTGAAGGAGTTGCGTCCCCCACAAGTATATCCGCCATTGCTCCGCCTCCCTCCATACCGCCTTGGTAGGCGAAGAGTATACCTTTGACTTTCTTTTCCTTTTCAGCCCAATCAAGGTTTATAGTGCTGCCTGAGTTGACCACGACTATTATTGAAGAGAAATACTCTTTGAGAGTATTAAAAAGATTCTTTTCTTTTTGTGTAAGATAGAAGTCTCCGTCATCAAAGATCTCGTTCTGTTTCTCTACATAAGCTTTAATCCAAGAATCATTGGTTTTTATCTTCTGTCCTTTAATCGATCTGTCCCAAGCTTCACCTGAGAATCTGCTGACAGTAAAGACTGCCGTATCTGTAAATGATGAAGCATCCTTAATTAATGCAAGAGGAACTTCGGACTCGGCTATAAGACCAGGAACTCCCCCCTCTTTGTATGAAGAAGCTACATAGTCTTTATAAAAAGAGAGAGAAGGGGGGAAAAGTGAAACCTTTCCTTCCGCTTCTTTTTCCTTCAATCCCTCTGCAAGTGGTTTGACATACTTGCAGTTGACATCCCCGCTGCCTCCGCCACCTTTTACATAGTCATATGTTCCCTTTCCAAATAAAGCTACTTTCTTTCCTTTAACAAAAGGAAGGGTGGAGTCCGTGTTCTTTAATAGAACCATAGACTCTCCTGCGGCTTTTCTCGCCAATGCGATGTGTTCTTCGTTTCCTGTAACTCTCTTTCCGTCTTTTCCCATAGGAGTGGTGAGATTGTATCTTAGTCTTGTCCAATTAGGCATAGTAGTCTCCGTTTTGTTTCAACTATACCATCCTTCTTGGAATAAAAGAAGAAGAAATGAGAGAGATTAAGGTGTGGATGAATGAAAATTTAAGTATATGTCTTTTTCTTGTTGATGATTTAATATATACCTCAATAAATTTTTTCAATAAAAAGATTTATCTGTAAAATTTGATTCTTTCTTATTTTTCGGATATGGTGGATGTTTATGAAGATTGATATTTTCCCTAAAGATACCCATGATTTATATACGACGCCACTTTTGCAGCAAACTGCATATTGGTCTGAAGTAAAGAGCAAGCTTGGCTTCATTCCCTTTGCTTTTGAAATAGAAGTAAGAGAGAAGGATCTTCACCCGTCTTTTTCCTCTTCAGCGAGGATAAGAGACGATATTCTGATTCTTTATAAGAGAATCAGTGACACTGAAGCTGTTTGTTACTCTCCATATGGTCCCTTGCTTTCTCCTGACTTAGATAAGAGGGGGGACTTCTTGGAAAGCCTTTCGGAGGGGCTCAGGGAAGTGTTGCCAAAGGA
>CAMEXG010000081.1 GCA_945947045.1 uncultured Spirochaetales bacterium
GATCTTCCATTTCTTTTTTCTTATGGAGATTACCAGATGCAAAATATAGCTTCATAGGAATAGTATGAAGCAAAATGCACAAAAAAGGAACATGGTTCAGCTCTTGGCTATGATTTCAAGTAGAGTAGATGTCTCTTTTATTGCAATAGATACGGAGGATCTGGATACTTCAAGGCTGGTGGCGATTGATGTTCTAGACATGCCGCATGATGCTTTTTTTATTTCTTTCATATTATTTTTATGACACACTACTTGAGTCTGGTAGTGGTCTCTGAGTTTTCTCTTCTTTTCCTCGTCATTTTCCATATTTATGTTTGCAATTAGTTTTGCCATAATGCGCCAATGTTTACTGGCTCGTGATTGAATTTCTCTTATCTTTTCTTCCTGGAATCCCAGGGCTTCGTCTTTTAATGCCAAGAATCGGTTTATGGCCAATTCGTCAGTCTGCATCACTCTTGCTATGTCATAGGAATCGAAGCCTTCGGATTTTCTCGGCAATGTAAGAATGAATATAAGAAATCTTTTTCTTGCCGCAGTAGTTTCAAGAGATTTTCTCAACTTTACTTCCATCTTGTTGTATATAGGATAGTCCGGCACATTTTTATGCCTTGAAATAAAGTCAAATATTCCCTTGATGTCGAACTCCGAGTATATATCTTCATTTATCGTCAGGGATTCGGGTTTCTCTCTTTTTTGTATCTCCAGAAACTCTACATCATCTGGAAATCTTGCGTTATACTTCGCTTCTTCCATGAAAAAAGCATTTTCCCAAAGGGTATTATGATACTTTTGGTGTTTCATTCTCCTACATCGATATTGGCATAGCTGTTTTAAGTATTGGTTGAATGTGGCGTTCGATACTTTATAAGATGCTATTATCTTGTCCAGCTCCTCTTCCATTTCAAGAAAAATGGAAGAAGCATCATCATAGGATAGATGGAGAATATCTCTGGAGACAATATAAATAAGAAGCTTGGTCCTCTCTCTGATTTCATGTTTTAATTTCTCATTTACATCTATGCCCGATGAATTGAAGTCTATGACTGTTTTGCTGAACCTTTCATCTTCTTCTCTTGATAAATAGTCCTTTTTCATGGAAAACCTCCACCTTTTTTCATTCAAAAACAGTGCCTTAGGTGGAGATTTGTTATTAATAGTGCAAATTTATAACTTAATTGTTTTTATAAGGCAAAAGAAATATCCCGGTTTCCCGGGATAGATCTAATCATTTTACATCCAATAGAAGGTTGTTTTCACCGTAGACCTTAGGAACAGTACCTAGAGTTACGTTATCTTCGTCCACTACGACTTCCTTTACCCCGGGGATAGAAGGCACGTCGTAAGATATAGAGAGCATAAGATTCTCTACAATTGATCTGAGACCTCTTGCCCCTGTCTTCTGCTCATAAGACTTCTCGGCAATGGCGTTTACGGCATCTTCTGTAAACCTTAACTTGATTCCATCCAAAGCAAAAGAAGTCTCATACTGCTTTATAATAGAGTTCTTTGGTTCTGTAAGGATTCTTACAAGATCACTCTGAGAAAGGTTTTCAAGAGTAGTGTGGATAGGGAGTCTTCCGATAAATTCAGGAATAAGACCAAATTTAACAAGGTCATCTGGATGTAGTTCTTTATATAAAGCTCCAAGATCCTTCTCGTTTTTATCTTTGACAGTAGCTCCGAAGCCCATACTCGAGACAGCTGTTCTCTTTTCGATGACTTTATCTAAGCCTACGAAGGCTCCACCGCAGATAAAGAGAATGTTTGATGTGTCGATCTTCAACATCTCTTGGTTAGGATGCTTTCTTCCACCCTGAGGAGGAACGGATGCCACTGTTCCTTCAATGATCTTCAAGAGTGCCTGCTGTACACCTTCTCCAGATACGTCTCTTGTAATCGATACGTTTTCACCTTTTTTGGCGATCTTATCGATTTCGTCGATGAAGATTATGCCTTTTTCAGCTTTTGGAATATCGTAGTCAGCCGCCTCGATCAGTTTAAGAAGAATATTCTCTACGTCTTCTCCCACATAACCGGCTTCTGTAAGAGTAGTAGCGTCTGCGATTGCAAAGGGAACGTTAAGCTTCTTTGCCAATGTTCTGGCAAGAAGAGTCTTGCCTGTCCCTGTAGGACCTATGATCAAGATGTTGGACTTATCCAGTTCTACACCCGAATCTTTGATTTTATCTTGATACTTTATTCTCTTGTAGTGGTTGTAGACAGCGACGGAGAGAACTCTCTTTGCTGCATCTTGTCCAATGACATATTGATCAAGATATTTCTTGATTTCCTCAGGTGTCGGAATCTCAAGATCCTGGAATTCATCGTTATCGCCTCCCCCCGTTTGTTCTTTGAGAATATCGGAGCAGGTTTTAATACAACTTTCGCAGATACAAACTCCAGGACCGTTCACCATCCTGATTGTTCCGTCATTCGGACGACCGCAGAATGAACAGTATTTAGCGTTTCTAGCCATCTTTTCTTCTCATCACCTTATCAGCAATTCCATAGGCTACAGCTTCTTCTGCATCCATGAAAAAGTCTCTTTCTATATCTTTGGTCACTTCCTCGACACTTTTATCTGTATGATGGGCAAGAATTGAAGTAGTGATCTTCTTTATTCTCTGCATCTCTTTGTTTGTTACCAAAATGTCGGAAGACTGACCTTCAGCTCCGCCAGAAGGCTGGTGAATCATGACTCTGGAGTAGGGAAGGACAAATCTGGAACCCTTTTCACCTCCAGCGAGAATCAATGCAGCCATTGAACATGCCTGCCCTATACATATTGTGGAGACCGGGCAGGATATATACTGCATTGTGTCGTAGATTGCAAGACCAGCAGTAACACTGCCCCCTGGAGAGTTAATATAAAGGTTTACTTCTTTTTTAGGATTTTCACTCTCTAGGAAAATAAGCTGAGCCACAACCAAATCAGCCATGGCGTCGTTTATCTCTCCATCTACAAAGATAATCCTGTCTTTTAAGAGACGGGAAAAGATGTCGTAAGTACGTTCCCCGGTTCCGGATTGCTCCAGAACATAGGGGACATATGTATTCATTTTAGGATTAGACAAATCTTACTCCTCTGAAGGGTTCATGAATGCTTCGAAACTTACAGTCTCGCCATCCTTAAATGTGTTGTTTGCAAGAAGGAATGGGACTGTTTCTGAATACTGCATTTCATCTTTGATGACAGTCTTCAAATAATCCTTCTGCTCATCTGTATATGAATCCTTGATTTCTTCCTTACACTTTGCTTCGTAAGCTTCTTCGTCGATCTTGAAGTTTTCCTTCTTTCTGATTGCATCAAGAATCATCTGCTTCTTCAAGTCTTCTGAGATAGGCTCCTTCCAGCTTTCCATAAGTGTTTCTTTTCCACTTCCCTGGATCTGGAGATAAGATACGAACTGCTCCTCAGGAATTCCCATCTGGCTTACAAATCTCTGCCAATGGTTTTCTGATTCATAATCGATCATGCTCTTAGGAATAGAGATGACGGCATTCTTTGCAACAGCTTTGATGATTGCGTCAGCCTTAACGTTCTTCATAGCTTCTTCAAGTCTCTTCTCGAAATCTGCCCTGATTCCAGCCTTCAATTCATCAACTGTCTTATACTCTTCCTTTACATCCTGTGCAAAGTCGTCGTCCAACTCAGGAATGTCGCGGTATTTGACTTCATTTACCTTGACGTGGAGTTTGAGAGTCTTGCCCTTAAGAGTATCATTTGGCTCATCTTCGCCATATGTCTTGTCGAAAGTCTTCTCTTCTCCGGCAGCCATACCGATGATGTCAGAGTCAATCTTGTAGCGGTTGTATCCACTGCCTACTGTGAAAGTGAAGTCAGAAGTCTTTGATTCTTCGATTTCATTGCCATTCTCGTCAAGTTCAGCTACATCGATCTTTACAATGTTTCCATCTTCGACGGCTCCGTCCTTTCTGACGACCATTGCATTCTGTTCCTGAAGTCTCTTGATCTCCTTGTCTACATCTTCGTCTGTCACTTCAGCCTTCTTGACTTCAACTTCAAGTCCTGTGTACTGGGGAAGATCGAACTTTGGATAGATGTCATACTTTACGGTGAATGTAATGTCACTGTCTTTCTTGAATGGGAGAAGAGTCTCTTCGTCCTGAAGTTCAGGAACTGAATAAGGGAGAGGTTTCTGGCTCTCTTCCAAAGTTTCGATGGTCTCCTTCAAGTTCTCTTCCATGCAGTCGAATGTGGATTCTTCTCTGATTCCCTGGCCATACTTTCTTTCAACGACAGATGCAGGTACGTGACCCTTTCTGAAGCCTGGCATTTCAATTGTCTTGGCATATTTGTTGAGCTTTGCCTGATATGCCTTCTCGATAGTTGCAGCATCAATTGTAAGTGTAAGTGATGCCTGACTGTTTTCCAGTTCCTTAACGTTCTTCTCGGTTACCATCTTTGGTCTCCCTTAATGATTTTTTATTTCTAAAATAACACGCCGTAGCAGCTAATAAATATATACGTTTTCCCATACCTTTGTATATAGGTGCACTTTTAGCCGCCACAAAAGGAAAAATAAACGTTCTTGAAAAAAAAGGCAAATACTTTATATTTTTTATTCACTAGGACATAAATTGACCTACTGGGTATGTAAGACTGTTTCCATAGGAGAATGAGTATGGCTACAGTCTACGAATTGGCAAAAGAAGCAAGCTGTGACAGAAGAAAGGAAAATGAGTTTATCGTAATGATGGAGCCTAAAGTCAAAAAAGTCGCCAATAAGTATATCAACTCTGTCAAAGGTGCGTCGGAGTACAGAGATGATATCGAGAATGCGGCGAGAGTCGGAATCCACAGTGCATTGATGAGATTCGACTTCTCTTACTCCGGCTTTGATTCATACATGGAAAGAGCCATGAATATTGAGGTGAGATCTTTTCTTTGCGATAGTCTCAGGACGATTCGCATTCCAAAGCACATGATCGAGTCCATAAGGCGTTATAGAAATGGGGAAGATGTTTATCTCTCTATTGAGAAAGAAAAAAAGATCAAGGAGGCGATAAAAAGGGAAGATTGTTTATCTCTCGATGCGTCTTATACAGATAAAGAGGAAGGTAGAACACTCTCTGAAGTTATTCCTTCCACCACTACTGTCGAGGATGAATATGACAAAATAGAATCTCAATTAGAATTGGAAAGAGCCTTCAGTTCTTTAAGCCGCGACGAGATGTATATAATAGCTACATCATACGGCGTAATGAATCATCAGAAGAAAAATGTAAAAGCTGTCGCCGATGAACTGGGAGTAAGTGTAGGGACGGTTGCCAAGAGAAAGAAGGATGGTATCAGAAAACTCCGTTCTTGCCTCCTTGCCGGCTAAAAGGATTGTAGACCATAAATAAAGAAGAAAGTATCCTAGAGTCATGTGGAGATTTCTGGCTCTTATTACTGCTGTTTTTCTTTTGACTCTCTCTTCCTGTGCCACAGGAAATAACGGAGAAGAAAAAGAGATTGTATCTGTTGAACGAGAGAGGGCTGCCATGGAGCTTTTATCCTTGGATATGTTTTCGTCTCTTTCTTCTTTTTCTTTTGACTCCGAAATATTGGCGGAGGCTCTTCCTTCTTCTTTCTCAGCCTATGAAGAATATGTGCCTTCCTATGATGATTTGGAAAACAAGTATCTTTGTGATGTAGCGGATATAGCCGCGGAAGCAGTGGAAAACTATATGCCTGTCATCAAAGAAAATGCTTTGGAATTGGCAAAAGATCCTTTGGACTATATCAAGGGGGATACAACCTTTTCAAATGCTTTGAGGTCTAAAGTCAGAGGTGAGCTTTCGTCTGTGATTCTCGATACTCTTCAAAATAAGAGTTCGGATTTAGAAGAAAGCTTCTCAGATGTATCAAAAATATTCGACGAAATAAGAAAAGGATATGCATCCCTTGAAAGCGTAGGGAAAGGCGAGTACATACCAAAAGCGGAGAGCATTAATCTTGATGTAGTATCCATCATAGTCAGCGACGAGTTTTTCAATAAGTTGGGCAGAGAAGAAAAAATACTAAAGAATACACCTGTTTCCTCTGATTCGCCTTATTCTGTTTTCTGGGAGTAATTATGGACGACGACAATCTTTTTTCTTCAGCACCAGTCACAAACGAGCCTTTGGCCGCTAGAATGCGTCCGAGGACCCTCAATGAATATATAGGTCAGGATCATATTCTCGGAAAGGGTAGGCTTCTAAGGCGTGCCATTCAGATGGATCAGCTGTCGTCTATTATTTTTTATGGCCCTCCGGGAACAGGAAAGACTACGCTTGCCAGAGTCATAGCAAACACAACCAAGAGTCATTTCTCTTCTCTCAATGCTGTTCTCTCAGGAGTAAAAGAGTTAAGGGAAGAGATTGTAGGAGCAAAAGAGAGAAGGGATCATTGGGGAATGAGGACTATTCTATTCATCGATGAAGTCCATAGATGGAATAAGAGTCAGCAGGATGCTCTTTTGCCTTGGGTTGAGAACGGTACGATAATCCTTATTGGCGCCACTACTGAAAACCCTTTCTTCGAAGTGAACAAGGCTTTGGTTTCGAGAAGCAGGGTTTTTCAATTAAAAAAACTGACAGACGACAATTTAAGAGAAATAGCCCTTCAAGCAATAAATGATAAAGAAAGAGGATATGGTAAATTCGACGTTGAGTTCGAAGAAGGTGCTCTGGAACATCTGGTCAACGTCTCAGGGGGAGATGCCAGAAGTCTTCTTAATGCCTTGGAACTTGCAGTTGAGACAACTCCTGAACACTATCCGCCACAGCCGGGCAGCAAGATATTTATAACAAAAGATACAGCAGAAGAGTCTATACAGCAGAAGGCGGTCTTATATGATAAGGAAGGCGACTATCACTTCGATGTGATATCTGCATTTATAAAATCTCTCAGGGGCTCGGATCCCGATGCCGCCCTCTATTGGCTCTCAAGAATGGTGGCGGCAGGGGAGGATCCTAGGTTTATTTTCCGACGAATGCTTATATCGGCATGTGAAGACATCGGGTTGGCGGACCCCAATGCGATTGTTGTGGTTGAAGCCGATGCTGCAGCTTTCGACAGAATTGGATTGCCTGAAGGTAGATTTCACTTAGCTCACGCAGCCTTATATCTAGCAACATGCCCGAAGAGCAACAGTACCCTTGCTTTCTTTGATGCTCTTTCGGATGTGGAGAAAGAGAAGGATAATGAGGTCCCTAACCACTTAAAAGATGCTTCTCGTGACGGCGAAGGTTTTGGTCATGGAGAGGGTTATATGTATCCCCATTCTTATAAAGACCATTGGGTGGCTCAGCAGTATCTACCTACGGCTTTACAAGGTAAAGTCTATTATAAGCCTTCTAATATGGGTTATGAAGGAAAGATTAGAGAAGAAGTCTTGGAAAAGAGAGAGGCACAGCTGGAGGCTGTAGGCGACGAGTTGTTTGTTGAGAACCTGACTTTTACTCCTAAAGACAGGAAGCGGGACAAATGGATCGAAAGAGCCATCGGTGACAGGGCGAATATCCTTTTGACTTTAACAAAGAGACTTTACTCAGGAATAGATGTTCCTCGTCATGGAAATGTGTTGGTTCTCAATGCCTCCCACGGTCTTATGTTATATCCTTTGATGAAGAAGAATCCTGAGGGTTCCTCCATAGCCCAGGTCAAGACTAAAGACCAAAAAGATGTAATAGACCATTTTTCTTTGGATTTAGAAGAGATACTCAGACCACAAGTGTATGTATCTAATCCTAAGGATGTATTTGATATATTGGAGGATGGTATAAAGTTCTCTGTAATCAGTGGACGAAATATACTCTCCCGTCTCTCTGAAGACAAAAGCATCCTCCCGCTCCTTACTTCTTTCCTTGATGAAAAAGGAAGTATTGCACTCATGGAATCTATCCCATCCCTTTCATCTCGTCTTAGTGATTTTGTCTCTGCGTCTAAAGTGAAAGAAAAGATGAAAGAGGCTGAAAGAGAAATATACTCTCTCTCTAATCCTCTTACAGCATGGGGAAAGAAGGAACTGGAAGAAGCTGTGAAATCTCTATGTGGAGAAGCAGAGATAGAATATATAGATGTAAAAGAAGAGAGAAGTGTAACAAAAGAAGCTCTTGAGTCCTGGTGGACCAATTCATATTCTAGATATGGAATAGAAAGAGAAGATTTCTTCTCCTCACTTCAGCCTGGTGTTTTACAGTGGAAAAATACTATAGCCCTTATTACTTGTGGCGGTGAAAAACGAAGAAGCGGTAATGAACTAAGAGAGATTCACCTGAAAGTAAAAGGGAATTAATGAAAGAAAATGAAACAAGTGAAGAAAAAATTCTTGTGTGTAGTTGACACTAAATTAATCTTTCCGTATAGTTTCACTGTTGAAATTGCAATGACGAACGCATTGCTACCAAACATGGTGGAAGTAGTTCAGTGGTAGAGCGCCAGATTGTGGATCTGGTTGTCGAGGGTTCGAACCCCTTCTTCCACCCTTCTCTTCCTTGTGGGAGGAAAAGGCGCTCTTAGCTCAATGGATAGAGCGTCGGACTTCGAATCCGCAGGTTGCAGGTTCGAGTCCTGCAGGGCGCAATTTCAAATGGGCCGCTAGCTCAGCTGGTAGAGCAACAGACTCTTAATCTGTGGGTCAAAGGTTCGATCCCTTTGCGGCTCA
>CAMEXG010000082.1 GCA_945947045.1 uncultured Spirochaetales bacterium
GAGCAAGCAAAAGACTATGAGAACAAGATTCAGAGAATAGAAGAAGAAAAGACAATAGTAGAAGAGAAAAACGCAAGATTAGAAGATGAAAATGCTAGACTTAAAGAAGAGAACGAGAAAAATCTTTTAAACCAGAGCCTACAATTTGCCAAGAATCTTATCGCTACCACTTCCTATTCCCTTTCTGAGATAGCAAAGATCACCGGACTGGACGAATCTGAACTAAAGAATATATCTTAGTAACGACTCTAACCCGGAGCACCGGAAAGTATGTCTCTCATCCATAGAAACCTCCAGCACACATACCTTAAGAATACCCCTCAATAAAAAAATAGGCCTATAAGACTCGTTATTATCGTTTCTATAGGCCATTTTTACGAGTATTTTCTTATCCTTTTTCTACAAAAACTTCTTCTCCGTCTTCAGATATCTTATTTCTCTTTCCACCATAGATAGACCAACATTCACCAGCAATTACTTCGCCCTCATCTGAGGAGTAGATATAAGTGCCGTCAGGAATGCACATTACAGCTCGATTCTTAAAGAATGGATAAACAATTTCTCTATAAAGATTTATACCATCCAACTCATCGTTTTCTTCCGCTCTATAGTGAGGAATAATGACGAGACTTGTCAGCCCCAATCCCTTTACCAATTTGTTACACTCTTCACTCTTTGTTTCGCCTTCCTCTTCAGGCATTAGATACACTTCTTTGCCGCTGTTCATACTTCCCGCACTAATAGCAAGAAGCGTTCCTTTAAAGCGAGAAATAAGCATTTTCAAAGGAAAGGAGGAGAAGAACTTATTTTGTGTCGGCGTATGTCCTCCTGAAAGAATAACAAGATTGCACTTAGAGAAAAGAGAAGCAGCTTTTCCTTTGTTTCTATCATCCAAGACAGTAAGAGAATTTACTTTTAATCCCTCTTTTTCTATACAGGAAGCTAAATCATGAGCGAAGTATTCAGTCACTTCATAGTCCTTCGGATCCGAAGCGACAAAAAGAATATCAGTCTTTTCTCCTAAAGAAGAAAGGAACCTCTCTTTGAAGTTATTCTTTTCAAAAAAACTTCCAGTATCCTCGTCAATCGGACTGGATGTAAGAAAGTATTTCATACTCTCTCCTTTTCCATATCTCTGTATTCTTTTATCTTCTTGATTAGAACAGGGAAGTCGGAGAAACCAAGATTAGGATTAAGAAGAGTAAACTTCAACATTACTTTCCCATCCATCACAGTCTGGCCTATTACCGTTCCGTTCTCCAGAAGTCTTCTCCTTACTCTCTTATTCACTTCATCTCCATCAGAAAGTGCAAATACCACACTGGAAAGCTCAGGTTTTACAGGGACAATGAAATCCGGGTCGTCTTTGATCAGGCTCCAGAAATAGTCTGCATTGTCTATAACTTTAGTGATCATCTCATCAAAACCATCTTTTCCTCTGGTCTGAAAAGCCATGAACACTTTCAAGGCATCGAAGCGTCTTGTAGTCTGCATGCTTTTTCCGACAAGATTAATATATCCGTCTTCTTCGTCTTCTTCACGATTAAGGTAATCTGCATGGAGTTCGAAACACTCCAGCTTCTTTCCATTCTTCATCAATAAAGCAGAACAAGAAATCGGAAGAAGGAACATCTTATGGAAATCAATAGTGATGGAATCAGCTAGAGACAAATATCCAAGTCTATCTCTATACTTACTGCTCATTATTGCTCCCGACCCGTAAGCGGCATCTGCATGAAGGTGCATACCATATTTGTCACAGATTATTCTCATTGCCTTGACATCATCAATGGATCCGAAGTCTGTCGTTCCTATGGTAGCGACTGCGGCAAATGGATATAAGCCTTCTGCGATATCTTCCTCTACCATCGATCTAAAAGCATCGACGTCGATTTTACATCTCTCGTCTACCGGGATTTTTCTTACAGCATCATACCCGAGGCCTAAGATGTGGCAACCCTTGTCCATGGAGAAGTGAGAAATCTCAGAAGTATAGAGTCTCAAAAGTCTTCCTTCTTCACCTATTCCTCTTTTCTTTACGTCCTTACCAAACTTCTCTTCTAGATACCAGTCTCTTGCTGCGATGATTGCAGAGATATTTGATTGGCTGCCACCGCTGGTGAAACATCCGTCAGCCCCATCTTTATATCCATAAAGACTCAACAAGCCATGAACCATAGCTTCCTCGACTTCTGTAGCAGCCGGACCTTGGTCCCAGCTGTCCATACTGTCATTGAAGGCTGCAATAAGAAGCTCGGATGAGATTGTCTCCATTAATGCAGGAGAATGAAGATGTGGCATATAAGAGAGAGACCAAGTTCTGAGAAGATTAGGAAGAATACTCTTCTCCACTTTCTCCATTGTCGCATCAAAGCCGATGCCCTTTTCCGGAAGAAAACCCAAATCATTTATTTCTTTCCTCAAAACATAAGGATTGATTCCAGAAAAGGCTCTCTCATCGTCTATAGTGCGAAAGAAGGAAGCCATGGTCTTATTGATCATGGCTTCAAATTCCTTCTTGTCCTCAATTTTATTAGATAGAATAAAGGGCTTATTTGACATAGTCTTTGTTTATATTCCTAACAACTTTCTCTAGAATAGAAATACCTGTCTCCAAGTCTTCATCACTGATATTTAAAGCTGTGAGACATCTCATAACGGAGCCGTTTCTACCACCCTTCTCCATTACAAGGTGATTATCGAAGCATTCTTTCTGGACACGGGCGCAGATAGTACCACTTTCCATTGGATGTCCCATAATATCGACAGGACCGGTAGGATCTACAAATTCGATTCCCAGCATCAAGCCTTTGCCTCTTACGTCCCCGACAATCGGGCATTCAGCCTTTAAAGCCTCCATGCGGCTTCTGAACTTGTCACCCTTTCTGACTACATCGGCAAGGAATCCTGGGGACTTAAGCCTCTCCATCACCACTGTTCCTGCAACCATAGCCAGCTGGTTACCCCTAAATGTCCCTGCATGAGCGCCAGGACCCCAAGTATCAAGCTTTTTGTTATATATTACGACGCTCATAGGCTGAGTTCCGCCAATTGCCTTTGAAGCAAGGATTACATCAGGAACGATTCCTGCATATTCAAAAGCAAAAATCTTACCGCTTCTTCCCATACCACACTGTATTTCATCACAGATAAGAGGAATATCAAGTTCTGCAGTTACTCTTCTTACTGTCTGCAAGAACTCTACAGGAGCAGGTATTACTCCGCCCTCTCCCTGAATAGGTTCCAGAATGACGGCTGCAGGTTTTGTTATTCCGCTCTCAGGATCTTTCAAGAGTCTCTCGAAGTAAGAAGCGCAGGCTTTTGCTCCTTCCTCTCCTCCCAGACCCATGGGGCATCTATAAGAATAAGGATATGGCATAAACTGGACGCCTGGCATCAGATTCTGAACCTTGTTCTTTGCATTACAGTTACCTGTAAGGGCCATAGCTCCATGTCCCATGCCATGGTAACCGCCAGAGAAGGCTATTACACTCCCCCTGCCTGTTGCACTTTTACAAAGCTTGATGGCTGCATCTGTAGCATCTGTTCCTGATGGAGAACAGAACTGGATTTTTACATCCTTGGCCATAGAGAAGGGAAGAATCGAATGAATCTCCTCAACAAACTTATCTTTGGCAGGAGTCGTCAGATCCAAAGTATGAAGAGGCGCCCCAGATGATATCAGGTCTATCATAGCCTGATTAACTTCATCATCGTTATGCCCCAAAGCCAAAGTACCTGCTCCACATAAGAAGTCTAAATACTTGTTTCCTTCTACATCCTCAACCCAGACACCTTTTGCCTTTTTCAAAGCAAATGGGAACTTTCTCGGGTAGCTCCTTGCAGAGGATTCGAATTCATTCTGACGATCCGTAAAATACTTGTTGGTTGATGTTACGTCCATTTCACTTTATCCTTTTCATTCCATAAAAACTTTTTCTGGGTGTTTTCCCAGCCCCTAAATCAAGTCTGCCTTTCCCTTTTCCATTTCAGTCGACAAAAGAAATAAAAAAGGCTTTTGTCAGCCCGCTCATATTACCAACAAAAGGGGGAGTACGCTACATAAAATTTTATGAAATTCGTTTTTTTGCCCGTTTTTCCTTCTTTTATAGAGAAAATCTCTTTCAGACTCTTTTCTCAGACTGTTTTTAGTTCTGAAAAATGGTACATTCATCGGAAAGGAAAAGAGAATGAAGATAGTATTATTAGATGGATATACAGTAAACCCAGGAGACCTTAGCTGGGATGAAATAAAGAAAGAGGGTGACTTTCTCTATTTTGATAGGACAGGAAAAAATAGAAGCGACATTATTAAGAATATCGGGGACAGCGATATAGTAATTACAAACAAAACGCCCATAGATAAAGAAACGATCGATGCCTGCCCATCCTTGAAATACATAACAATCCTTGCCACAGGATACAATGTGGTGGATATAAAAAAAGCAAGAGAAAAAGGAATTCCTGTATCAAACATCCCGACTTATGGTACAGATTCCGTGGCTCAATATGCCATAGCTCTTCTACTGGAACTTTGCCACCATATCGGGCATCACAGTAACGAAGTAAAAAACGGAAGATGGGAGAAGTCCATAGACTGGTGTTTCTGGGATTATCCACTAGTTGAACTATCAGGAAAGACTATCGGTATTCTAGGCTTCGGAAGAATAGGAAAAAGGACTGCAGAGATAGCCAAAGCTTTTGGAATGAATGTTATAGTCGCAGGACGAAAAGACGAGGAGTATACAGACGATGAGGGTTGGAGGCATGTGTCAAAAAAAGAGTTATTTAAAAAATCCGATGTAATATCACTCCATACCCCGGAGACTGAAGAAACAAAGAAGCTCATAAATGCTGAAACAATATCTATGATGAAAGATGGTGTCTTGATCGTAAACTCTTCTCGTGGAGGACTTGTTGACGAAGAAGCATTAGCCGATGCCCTCAACAAAGGAAAAGTCGGAGGAGCAGCCCTAGACGTAGTCTCCACCGAACCCATAGAAGCCACAAATCCGTTAAAAAGAGCAAAGAACTGCATTATCACTCCCCATATGGCATGGGGTGCAAAAGAGGCCAGAGAGAGGATAGTGGAGACTACGCTCTCGAATATCAGGGCATTCAAAGAAGGAAAGCCTCAGAACCTAGTCAACTAATCTATTGTTTGTTGTTTTTTATCTCAGAAAACAAGGTGGAGCCGAGAATAAACACTCCACCTGTTATCTGCAATATATTCGTAGGCTCAGCCAGAATTAAAGCGGAGACAATCATAGCTGTCAGAGGATCTATATAACTTAGTAGTGATATTTCGGAGCCTTTAAGATGAGGAAGGGATGAGAAATACACCGAATATGTTATTCCCGTGTGTAGAATACCCAATATTAGAAGAGATACCCAACCGATGTCATCTAAGGAGAGGATATTAAAGCCACTAGTGAAGGCCACATAGGGGGAGAGGACGATTATTGCAGCGATAAACTGCATAAATGTCCTCCCTATTCCATCGATATTCTGGATCTTCTTGTTTATTAGAATGACAGTTGCATATAGAAATGCTGCACCTAGACCCAGCATTATTCCCTTTATATCGTCACTTCCCTTTCCGCCTCCACCTCCGCCGATTACCATTCCAAGTCCTATAGTGGAGATTACAAAGCACATTACTTTCGTTTTATTAAGCTTCTCCTTCATAATAAAAGGAGAGGAAAGAAGAACGATAGTAGGGGCGAAATAGTAGCTGAGTGTGGCTGCAGTGATGGAAGTGTAGTTATAAGCTTCAAAAAGAAGAATCCAGTTGAAGCCCATGGCCGCTCCTGAAAGGAAAAGCAACAAAAGAGTCTTATTCTTTAATCCCTTAAATATATTCTTCTTACTAAATATCAGAAAGAGCGCGATCACTATAGCAGCCAAAACAGCTCTATATAGAGCTATCTCGCTACTGGAGACAGATATCAGGCGTGTAAAAACCCCTATGGTTCCGAAGATAGCCATAGAAACTGAGAACAATAATTTTGCCGGGTATTTCTGCTTCACACGGTCATTCTCTTCTTTTTTAATAAAAACAGGAATAGAAGACAGAGTTTTTTCTAAAAAAGAAGCACTATCAAAGGAATGGTCACCACCGAAAGAACTAAGCTCTGCATCATAGTTTCATTGGCAAAATGAGAGTCTCCTCCATATTTCTTTGAGAAAATCACGTTGAGAGTTCCTACAGGGATTGCAGACACCAAAACAATCGTATTCTTCATCACTTCTTCCACGTCAAAAATAGAGAGAACTATAAAGACTATAAGAGGAAGAATTAGAAGTCTCATTATAGAAACAAAATAGCAGAGTGGTTTTCTTAGCACGCTCTTTAAATCCACACCTATTAACCAAGATCCCACAAGCATCATAGATAAGGGTCCTGACATCATTCCAAGTGATGAGAAGAAATCTCCGACGACTCCCCCACTTTCTATGGGAAGGAAGAATAACACGATGGATATAAGAGAAGAGATAGTCAAAGGATTAAGAACCAAAGCCTTTGCGTCCAATTTCTCTCTCTTCTCTCCATCAAAAAGCCTGATGCCTATGGTATACATAAAGACATTGTACAAAAGGTTGTAGATTACTGCATAAATCATGCCGTCGCCGCCAAAAAGCACATCTACAAGAGGAAGCCCTATGAAACTTGTGTTGGCAAAGACACACATGTTTATGGCAAGATTTCTTCTACTTTTATCCTTTATTAATCCTCTGAAGACAATAAAAGAAAAGACAAAGAAGAAAACATAGCAAAGACTAATAATAAGAAAAGATAGTCCTATACTCTTTATATCGCTGCTCTTCCCTTCAAAGCCTGAAGCGATGATAGATGAGGGAAGTATGACCTTCAACAGTACATCCGAAAGTTCCTCTACAGTCTTCTCTGAAACGATATTCAGTTTCTTTACAAAATATCCGGACAAAACAAGAAGGAATAGAGTCAAAAGAGATTTTATCAGTGTCCCTAAATACATACTTAGCCTCAAAAGGATACTATCAGAAAAGAAGACTATCCAACAATATTAATCACTCTTTTCTAATGCACTTGGCAAACATAAACCATGACACATGAGGAATCCACTGTTCCGCCCAACGCCAATTGTCACTGACATCCTTTCGGGGAGCCATAACTAGATCTATCCCCTCTTCGTCATCGATCATGCTTGTAATCCCATTTACTATTCCTCCAGGAATATTTAAATAGTCATAGTTGTTGAAGAAGAAATACTCAGGATTATTCCTTCCAAAGCCTTCGATCATTGAAGAGTCAAAAGGATTCTGTCCCATAATCCAATCCAGGGTAGAGGTACTCATCTCCTCCAGTTCTCTCTTTAAGCTCTCATCCTTAGTATGAGTCGCCACAAGATATGATGCTGAAGAAAGAGAAGCAAGCCTAGCGTTCTCTCCCTGCCACCAAGGGGAGACGGTAGTGTTGTGAGGAAAGAAGAATTGTGTCTTCACACCGCCTCTGATATCCAAAACTTCCTCCACTGGATAATTAAATGGATTGACTCTATCTTTCGATATCCGCACCTTGTGCCTCATAACTTCTTCAGCAACCTTGAAAGCTTCTTTTGAAGAAGCCGAATCTTTTTCAACTTCTCCATAAAGAATAAGGGAAAGAATAGGAAGACCTTCGTCGGAAGCATGGTGAAACGGCATACCTTTTATATACTCAAAGCGTTTCTCACCCTCTTTTATAACAAATGAGTGTTCTATCATTTTTCTGCACCAAGCCCTTGAATCGATAAGATACTTATCATCCTTTGTCGCCAAATAGAGCTCAGTGGAAGCAAGAAGTACTGTGTAGTAATCCACAAAGTTCCACTTACCGTCATTTGTGTATTTATTGTTGTTTTCAACTAAGTGAATGTAGGCTTCTTCCGCCGCTTTCAAATAATCAGTATTTGTATAGTCGGAGGAGATGGTATCATGAGTGGAGGCGGAGGCAAGGGCAGCGATAGCCAAAGCCCCGCCAGAGCGTAGGGAAGTTTCATAGTAAGTATCATCTACTCTTTCTTCGTCTTTCGTCTCCGCCTCCGAGAATTGATCGGAAGAGTTATGGTAGTCAAAACCTATGGTCCTTGTCCCTTTTATAATATCCATGTGGTTTAAGTCTTCGTTACGCCTAATTGAACGGATAAATGAGCCGGAAGGAATATGGGTCCTCATTAAGAAATCTGCACCCCAAGAACCCTCGTCCAGCATTCTTTTCTTCAAAATGATATATGAAGGAGACTTCTTCTTTTCTACATAGTCATATCCTTTGAAGAAGAAATATGTGCTGAGACCCATTTGCTGAGGATTATACCAAGTACTGTGGGAAAGATGAGAAAGGTGAATGCCATGATCTCCCGAAGCATCGAACCATCCCCCATGGAGATCCATTACACCCTTTCTTGGACCTGAGAAGGACAAGTGTCTGTCTTCACTGTCCCACTCTCCAGAGGAGCGTTGTGCTTTGAAGAAAGCAGTATTTGCACTTATTAGTCTCAAGGACACCAAGTATTCCGATATCTCAATTCTTTCCGTCTCATTTCC
>CAMEXG010000083.1 GCA_945947045.1 uncultured Spirochaetales bacterium
TATAGGCAGAACAAATGAAGATACCGTCTTTGCATGTAAAGTAGTTTTTTCAGATTATTCAAAGGAGTACTTGTACATAGCTCCAGACGGATCGTACTATCCCGGAATGAAGGCACTTGTTCCCGCAGGAGTAAACGATAGTCTGAAAATCGTAGAAATAAAAAGTCTCCACGCCCTTTCAAAAGAGAAAGACGCAGAGACCATCAGTAGATGCAAAAGGATTATCTCGCACTACCCGAATAAAGATAAGACCAATATTCCTCTTTAGGAATAACCGTTATGTTCTTGCTGCTCCATCAACCTTTACAACAAGGCCTGTGATATATGAAGCCATTTCGGAAGCCAAGAATAAATAAGCATTTGCAATATCTTCAGGCTCTCCGACTCTTCCAAGAGGAATTCCTGCCGATACCCTGTCAACCATTTCTTTTGGAAGGTTAGCAAGCATATCGGTTCTGGTTACACCAGGAGCTACAGCGTTTACTCTGATACCGTCCTTAGCAAGCTCTCTTGAAAGAGATTTCACAAGACCGTTTACAGCAAACTTTGAAGCTGGGTAAGCACAACCGGATGGCTGACCGTACTCACCAACCATACTTGAAGTGCAGATAATGGTGCCACCTCCCTGTTCCTTCATTATTCTTGCTGCAGCCTGAGTGCAGACAAAAACAGCTGTAACGTTGATATCCATTACTTTCTCAAACTCATCGAGAGTAAAGTCATAGATACTTGTCTTGGATGAAATACCTGCATTATTTGCAAGAATATCGATTCTACCGAATCTATTTCTAACTTCCTCAAAGGCCGTCTTCACCTCCTCTGGATCAGTCAGATTAGGCCAAAGACCCATGACTCTGTCTTTATACTCTGAAAGCTTCTCCAAAGCCTTGTCTACAGACTCTTTTCTAGAACCCAACAGTGCAACATTGGCACCATTATCAAGATAAGTCTTAACGATTGAGAAACCTATTCCTCTGGTTCCGCCTGTTACTATAGCTGTTTTTCCTTTTAGCATTTTATCCCCCTCATATTGAGAATAATCAGATTAATAATTCTCTGCGTGTACTTCGAAATAACTCTTTGGGTGGTTGCATGTCGGACATACTTCAGGAGCCTTTGTACCAACGATGATATGTCCACAGTTTCTGCATTCCCAGATCTTTACTTCACTCTTTTCAAATACTGCAAGAGTCTCAACATTCTTCAAGAGTGCTCTATATCTCTCTTCATGGTGTCTCTCGATCTCTGCAACAAGACGGAACTTTGCAGCAAGTTCAGGGAAACCTTCTTCTTCTGCTGTCTTTGCAAAACCATCATACATATCCGTCCACTCATAGTTCTCGCCCTCAGCAGCAGCCTTAAGGTTTGCTGCAGTGTCGCCGATTCCCTGGAGTTCCTTGAACCACAACTTCGCATGCTCTTTTTCATTGTCAGCAGTCTTCAAGAAGAGTGCAGAAATCTGCTCATAACCCTCTTTCTTGGCAACCGATGCAAAGTATGTATACTTGTTCCTTGCCTGGCTTTCTCCTGCGAAAGCATCCATGAGATTCTTCTCTGTCTTTGTTCCACTGTACTTGTTTTCCATTGTTTCATCCTTTGTCTGACTAGACGTTTTTATTTTCTCCCTAAGGAGTTATTCAGATTATATTGCCCTATACAATCAGGGCAAAGCCAATTTATCTTAAGGTCGTAGGATTCAACCTCCACCCCAAGTTCCTTTTTTAATGAAGAAGTCATGTCCTTAAGATAAACATCCTTTATCTTTTCACATTTTATGCAGACCAAGTGATCATGACGCATTGTTCTGTCATAGCGACATGAGTTGTTGTCCAGAACAATTCTCCTAATCAGTCCTTCGTCTGTAAGCTTATTGAGGTTGTTATAGCAGGTCGCTTTTACAACACCTGGATACTTCTTCTTTAGTAATTCATAGACTTCATCTGCAGAGAGATGTTCACAAGAATTTAAAATGATATTCAGTATTTCTAATTCATATTTAGTCATAAACACCTCTTTTTAGAATGATTCTAAATTTATTATATTGATTCTAATTTATAAGTCAAGTAGTTTCTTTATCTAAATATACGAAAACTGAAGAGAAAAGGAGGTGTATATTTCAACAAAGGAGCTCGATTGTTCAATCATATTTATTTTTGTAATAAGAAACTGCTGTCTCATTTAGTTTGGTTACTAACTCTTTGATATCCTTTTTTTAACTAATAGTTGGAATAAATGAAAAAGAATCAAAGTATTATTCACGCTATCAGAAAAACACTCTTTTGTGTTTCTAACAACTTGTTGAACAGCAGAAAGAACAACGAAGACAATAGTGTCTCGATTACACCAAAAGAATTAAAACCTAAATAACAAAAGGCCCCGATTTGGAGCCCAAACACACGTTAATTGGAGCCGACGAGACTCGAACTCGCCACATTCTGATTGCGAACCAGACTCTCTACCAGATGAGATACGGCCCCGACTACCTATTATTCTAGTTTCTTTATTCACTCTTTAAAAGATGTAATGAATGTTTTTGTTCTTTCTTCTTTTGGATCACAAAAGAGTACTTCAGGCTCACCCTCTTCCACAATGTATCCATTCTCCATGAAAATGGCCCAATCGGAAATACTACGGGCAAAGTTCATCTCATGAGTAACTACAACCATGGTCATATCTTTTTCAGATAAATCTCTTATCACTGACAACACCTGTCGTGTAAGCTCAGGATCCAATGCTGAAGTAGGCTCGTCAAAGAAAAGAATCTTAGGATCCATTACAAGAGCTCTAGCAATGGAAACCCTCTGTTTCTGCCCTCCGGAGAGCTGTGACGGATATGAGTAGGCCTTATCCAAGAGATTCATATCTTTCAATACCTCAATAGCCCTTTCTTCAGCCTCTTCTTTGCTTCTTGAGAGGACAGCCCTCTGGGCCTCTGTTATATTCCTCATCACAGTAAAGTGGGGGAAGAGATTGAAAGATTGGAATACAAGCCCGGTTTTCAGCATTATGGAATGCATCTCTTTAGTGGAAGCATACACAGCTTTTCCATTTTGGGATTTAAATAGAGAATCTCCGTCTATTGTAAGACTACCCCCATCAGCTGTCTCAAGCTGAGTGATTATTCTCAACAGTGTAGACTTTCCACTACCTGACGGGCCGATTATTGAAAGAACCTTTCCTTTTTCAAGGGAAAAAGATATGTCTTTCAAAACCTCTGTACTTCCAAAAGATTTCTCTATGTGCTCGGCCTTTACCATAATATCTGCCATTATCTTCTCCTCAATACTGCATCTTGCTTTCTAATAGATCGAATACTCTTGATACCAGATAGTTCATAATGAAATAAAAGACACCGGCAATAAATATCGGCATAGTAGAGAACTGTCTGGAGGATGCCGTCTGAGCGATTCTAAAGAGTTCGACGACTCCGATAGTGGAGGCCAGCGCCGTATCTTTTACAAGTGTAATAACCTCGTTTCCTACACTAGGAAGTACAT
Source organism: uncultured Spirochaetales bacterium (assembly GCA_945947045.1). GTDB lineage: Bacteria > Spirochaetota > Spirochaetia > Sphaerochaetales > Sphaerochaetaceae > Ornithospirochaeta. The sequence continues at coordinate 3,498 of CAMEXG010000083.1, forward strand.
TCTTCACCACTTGTGGCAAGACAATATGAAGGAATGTATAGCTTTTTGAAAAGCCAAGGACTTTTGCCGCCTCCCTCTGTCCATTATCCAAAGCTTGGAGTCCAGAGCGGTATATTTCTCCAAAGTAGGCGGCATAGTTCAGAACAAAAGCCAGAATCGCAGAAGCAAACCTGGGAAGAGAGGCATTAAATATATAGTAAGGTGCAAAATAAAAGAAGAGCAGCTGCAGCAACAGCGGTGTTCCTCTCATTATCTGTATATAAGTGTCGACTAAGACTCTCACAACCTTTACTTTGCTCATTCTCCCCAAGGCTACCAAGAAGCCAAGGGGAAGAGCCATTATGAGAGTAAGAAAGAATACTTCTAGGGAAGTGACCGTCCCTGAAAGAAGTTGCTCTATCAACTTCATGCTTACTTACCTACTACTGTGATATCTGCACCGAACCACTGTGTTGCAATTTCTGCAAGCTTGCCGCTGTCTTTGAGAGCATAGAGTTCTTTCTCCACTGCTTCACAAAGAGCTACTTCACCTTTCCTGAATCCGATTACATACTCTTCTGCACAGAGTGTTTCACCAAGAATTCTGAAGTCTTTACCGGAGCGGTTGATATTGTCATTGGCGACCAGAAGATCCATAACTACTGCATCCACTCCACCGATCTCAAGGTCCATGAGAGCTGTCAGATAGTCTCTATAAGGGACAATTTCTTTTACAGAATCTTCAAAACCTTCTGTATCATAGATAGCTTCTTCTCCACTGGAACCAGCTTGGACACCAACACTCTTACCCTTAAGGTCTGCCAAAGTATTAACGGAGCTTGATGATTTCACCACTACAACCTGAGCGTTATTTACATAAGATGTAGAAAGAGTCATTGACTTTTCCCTCTCTTCAGTCTTTGTAAATCCATTCCAAATACAATCGATCTGGCCTGTTGCAAGTTCCTGTTCCTTTGCACTCCAATCAATTGGCTGACACTTAAGTTCTACTCCAAGTCCCTTACATACTTCTTTAGCCAAGTCAATATCGAAGCCTACAATCTCATTGTTCTCATCTCTATAACCCATGGGCGGGAATGAATCGTCAAGACCCAAGACAAAAACACCCTTGGCTTTGATCTTCTCCAAGGATTGATCCCCTGAGGTTTCAGATGCTCCCTGAGCAAAGATTGTAGTCACTACCATCAATAAAGCTATTGTTATTACGACGATTTTTTTCATTTTATTTCTCCTATGGCACAAGATACTACACTGCTTTATCACTTTAGTCTAGTAAAGCAATAAATTATTTTGATATTATTTGAAAAAGTTATTATCGTAACAACAGACTCGTAATATTCAAGAATATACAATTTCCATTTATACATACCTGAGAGAAAGAGATATAGACACTGGGCGAGAGAGAATAGAGAATAACAGTGAGGAAAGAAATGGAAGGGATTTTCGATAGAACTATGATAGTAATGGGGGAAGAAGCCATGAGTAAGCTTAATAGCTCTCATGTAGCTGTCTTCGGGGTAGGCGGCGTAGGAGGATATGCACTTGAAGCTATCGTCAGAAGCGGTGTCGGTGAGATTACTATTATAGACAACGACACTGTTTCCGTAACAAATATTAATCGGCAGATTATTGCACTGCACTCCAACATAGGAGAAAAGAAAATCGATGTTGCAGAGAAGAGAATCAAAGACATAAACCCCGATTGCATAGTCCATAAATCAGATTCATTCTTTCTTCCTGGAATGGAAGAAGACTTTAATTTCTCTTCTTTCTCTTATATTGTAGACGCCATCGACACAGTATCGGGGAAAATAGCCCTTATAGAAGCAGCAAATAAATATTCTGTTCCAATAATTTCATCCATGGGGGCAGGCAATAAGCTGAACCCGACTCTTTTTACTATCACAGATATCTACAAAACAAACACAGATCCTCTTTCAAGGGTCATGAGAAGAGAGTTAAAAAAAAGAGGAATAAAAAAACTAAATGTAGTTTGGTCTCCTGAAAAGCCTATAGAAAATAGAATCACAATAAATAATGAAGGCAAAAAAAGACCTGTACCGGGTTCAGTTGCTTTTGTTCCTTCGGTGGCAGGTCTGATCATTGCATCTAAAGTAATCACTGATTTAGGGGGAATGTGAGGGTAAAGACAGAGCCTTCTCCTTGAGTGCTCTCCACTCTTACTTCTCCTCCCATTCTCTCTACTCCGTTTTTTACAATAGAGAGACCTAATCCCGTCCCCCCGCTTTCTCTGCTTCTGGATTTATCCACACGATAGAAGCGTTCAAACACTCGACCCAAGGAGTCTTTTGGTATTCCGATACCATTATCGGAAACCGAGATCTCGACCTTACCCTCGATCTCTTTTGATTCGACTTTTACAAAACCACCTTTTCTATTGTATCTGATGGCGTTGTCAAGGAGGTTGGAGATTACTTCTGAAAAGACTTTGGGGGTAACGTATAAAACCAGAGAAGAAGAGACATTATTCTCTATACTGACTCCGTTGTCTTCAGCTTTATGCTCCAGCTTCTTTATCTCATACCCTACTACGTTTCTTACGTTTATCTCTTCCTTCTCGCCTTTGTAACCTTCATCAAGGCTAGACAGTTCGATGATATCCCCTACAATATCGCTCAGTCTCAAAGCTTCTTTATTGATTTCAGCAGCGAAGTCCGTTACTTTATCCCTCTCTATTTCAGGATTCTCTAATATTTCCGAGAATCCCATAATCGTTGTAATCGGTGTCTTAAGTTCATGAGAGACATTTGCTGTGAACTCTTTTCTCATTCTCTCCCTTTCACACTTTTCCGTTATATCTCTCATCAAAACCACAGCCCCGCCGCTATGACTTGAATAGGCGGAGAGTTCAAGAATCTTTGAAGAAACCTTAAATGTCGTCTCTCCGTCTTTTCCGTTCAGAGCTGATAGCACCACTTCCTTGGAGTCTGAAGATTCCAAATAGGCAAGAAACGGCTTATCACTCTCTATCCTCTCCTCCAGTAGTCTGGCTGCACTTTTATTAAAAGACAGAATCCTGCCTCCCCGGCCTAAAACCACTAAGCCTTCTGATAGAGTCGATACAATAAACTCGAACTCTTTTCTTGTCCTTTCCTTGTCTGCAATCTCTTCCCTGACTTCGTTTTTCTGTCTCGCTATCTTTAATAAGAGTGGTGAAATCTCATCATAGACATTATTCTCTTCCGGGTTATCAAGATCCAGGGCATTGATAGGTGCAACTATATAATCGGAAGCCTTTGAAGCTATAAATACCACTAAAATTAAAAGAACAACGACCAATGAGACTATTGGACCCGATATCATAGAGAAGAAAGCAAACACCGTGGATGCGTTCTTACTCAGTCTCAGGACATTACCGTCAGTTAGGAGGACAGCTTCATAGATCTGCTTGATAGATAGCGTGTCACTCTGTCTCTCATCGCTTCCCCTGCCCATAAGAAATGCTTCCTTTACTTCTTTTCTCTCTCCATGATTCTCCATCTGAGAGAACAGAGCCTCAGAGTCATATTCCACACTTCCATCTGGTTTGATAATTGTAAGTCTTCCGTTTTTACTTCCGATTGTCTTGATGTCATTTCCTGTCTCATATAAATAAGACAGAATATCCAACTCCTCGGACAGCGTAGTTCTTACATTGTCTTCGTACACCCCATGATAAAGGACTACTGTTATGACAACAGTAAGAACAATAAACAGTGCAGCTACTACTGCCGTCACCATAGCTATTGTTTTTTTCACATTATTCTCCGTCAAATCTGTAGCCAAGGCCCTTTACTGTCTCAATCGCCTTGCCCCATTCTCCAAGCTTTTCTCTTAAGTGTCTTACATGAACATCTACGGTCCTGGTCTCTCCTACATAAGAGTACCCCCAGACTTCAGTAAGAAGTTTGTCTCTTGAAAGAGCCACACCTTTATGGGTCATGAAGTACTCTAGTAGTGCAAACTCTTTGCTGGTCAATACAACTTCTTCCTCATCCAAAAAGAGCTTGTGAGATGAAAGATCAAGCTTTATTCCTGCAATCTCAAGATTCTCATTTTTACTGCTTTCGTAAAAAATGCCGCTTCGCCTTATGGCAGCCTTGACCCTGCTGATAAGCTCAAGAATACCAAATGGCTTACTGATATAATCGTCGGCACCTTCGTCCAACCCCTTTGCTATATCATATTCACTGTCTTTTGCAGTAAGCATAATTACAGGAGTATTTCTCAGCTTTTCATCTTTCCTTATTCTATGGAGAATCTCGATTCCATCTATTCCAGGAAGCATTATGTCCAACAGGAAGAGATCTACTTTATCAGGAAGAGAAGCAAAAGCATCCTCCCCGCTGGCAAAGGAGACCACAGGGATTGAATTGGATGAAAGAGCATATTCAACCAGCTTTCTTATAGATGGATCATCTTCAACAAGGACAGTCATATTTTCATCTTACCTTTCAATTCTACTCTCTTCAACTGTGCCGCATTCTTCAATCACAGAATGGGCGATAGATGCAGCATGATCTCCCATTCTCTCAAGATACTTGGCTCCGATCACCACGTCCGCAGCCTCTTCATATCCCTCTTTTCCACTTCTTATCACTATATATAGCTTCTTCCTCGCCTCGGAGAAACAATCATCTATAAAGTCGTCGTATGTCTCTACGTTCTTCGCCTTTTCTGTGTCCTTTGACATGAAACACGAGATGGCGTCGGAGAGCATCTTCTTTACATTCAAGGCCATGTCCAAAAGACCTATCTCTCTGCATATTTCGGGAGATGACAAATAATCCAGCATTTCGCAGAAATCAAGAGCATTATCTCCGATGCGGCAAAGGTCTCTGATAGTGCAGAGTGTGGAGGATATACGTTTCAAGTCTCTTGCCACAGGATGGAACTTCAACAATAGATTGATGCAGGTTCCTTCAAGGCTTTTCCCTTTCTCTTCTATTTCCTGCGCTATCTCCCTAATACGTTCTTTCCCATAAGAGTTGTTGAGAGAAGATGTAATTATGCCCAAAGCCTCCTCCACAAGAGTGGAAAGAGACATTGTCCCAAGATCCAATTTAT
>CAMEXG010000084.1 GCA_945947045.1 uncultured Spirochaetales bacterium
CTTCAATAGATGAATCTTTTCGTTTTCCACAGTGAAGAAGTCAGGATTCTGATTGATGCCATATTTATCCATGGTTGTTCCGATGGCAACGATCTTTTCTCCAAGATGGAAAGCACAATACACAGATAATTGGCCTAGAGGAAGAACCGTCTTCCAACTCCAGTCAGAAGTGTTTACTTCTCTTATTTCTGAATAGAACTGCTGTTTGGGACTCTTTCTCGTTTCGCCAACAGCAAGAATCTTGGATTTGTCAGGGCTGAGAGTGAATGTATCTACGGAAAAGTCATCGTCAAAGACTCTTTCACACTTTCCGTTTTTGATGTAAACGAGTCTATTTCTTCTGCCGTTAGTATATCCTTCACCGTTAAGATAGAAACCGCACTCTTCAATATCTTCGTAACCCTCGAGTTCCTTCTCTATCTTCTTTTTCTCTCCATCTGTGAGATTCTCTGTTCTTTTATCAACACCCATAGTAGCGACAAGAGTGTCGTCAGAAATAAAATCGAAGGAAGAGATAGGGGAATCTACTTTAAAAGCTGTGTATGCTTCACCTCCATCAAGAGGAAGGGCATAGATGAAACTTGATCCTTCGTCCTTCTTTTCTTCTTCGCTTCTTTTTGCAAGGAAGTAGAGACTGTTGTCCCTTACTGTGAAAAAGCCTGCTTTGCCATCAAAAGTCAGCTGCTTTGGATTCTCTCCATCTTTGATAATCCAGTAGTTTCTGTCGTACCCCGTCTTATCTTTCTTGACATTTGCCTTGATAAAGATGGTGCCATACTCAGTCACCTTGATTCCCGATAAATAACTATATTCCAAAAAATCTTCAAGTTTAATTTTGTCCATGACTGAATAATAGCATATAGAGGAGTATAGGTAAAAGAAATAATGAGATACAAAAAAATCCCATCTTTCGATGGGATAAGCCGCCTGTCGGATTCGAACCAACGACCCCGAGATTACAAATCACGTGCTCTGGCCAGCTGAGCTAAGGCGGCATGGCGAAACTATCATCTAGCTCCGACAGATGAGACTATAACGGAATTCACACTTCTTTGACAAGTAGTTATAGAAAAAAAGTTAAAAATATCATCTATATCTCTCTTTGATAGAGAAAAAGGGTTAACAGAGCCACCCTCTTATGATAAAGTTTCAAAGACTGAGGTATGTTTGACAAATTGATGCAATGTCGGTAATATGACTCGGTAAGTCGAAATTCATGTCGGAGGAATATAGATATGGCAGGTAATGTATCAAAGAACGCTCATCGTGAAGGTTCTAAGGTTCTTCTCAGCAAGTGGGGTGGTGTCATCAAGATGAAGAGTGTCTTCGAGAACGGCAAGCTCCGCCACGTCGCATACTGTGAAAAGACAGGCAATACAGCTCGTAAGCCAAAGGATCTTATGTGATTCTTTTTCCAGCTATGGTAGGGCCCGGTTTGATTTCCGGGTCTTTTTTTTGCAATTAATAAAAACTTTTGTTGCTTTACCGGTAAAACAGTCAGATAATCTCTCTAGTACAGGTTAGGTATATATAATCTGTCAAAAGGGAGACAAAATGAAAAAACTAACAGCAATTCTATTAGTACTTGCACTTGTGATCTCTGCTTCCTTCGCTCAGGCAGCTCAGGAAACTGCTGTAGCCAATGAAGGCGACAGTGAACTCGTAAAAGCTGCAAAGGCGGAAGGTGAACTTGTTGTTTACGGTTCTTGTGAAGAAGAGTACCTCGCTGCTGCTTGTGAAAAGTTCCAGGAAATCTATGGAATCAAGACAAGCTATCAGAGACTGAGCACAGGTGAAGTCCAGGCAAAGATTGAAGAAGAGAATGGCAACCCATCTGCTGACGTTTGGTTCGGCGGCACAACAGACCCATATAACGTTCTCGCTTCAGAAGGTTTCTTAGAGCCTTATGCTGCTGAAAACGCAAAGCACATCACAAAGAGTGTTTACAAGGACAGCGAAAACAGATGGTTCGGTATCTACACAGGTATCCTCGGAATCATGTACAACAAGGATGAAGTTGCTCGTCTCGGCATCGAAATCCCACAGGATTTTGCAGATTTGACAGACCCTCAGTACAAGGGACTCATCTGGACAAGTAACTACAACACAGCTGGAACAGCAAAACTCATAATCAACACAGTCATCCAGAAGTATGGCCATGATGCAGGTATCCAGTATCTCGTCGACCTCGACAAGAACATCCAGGTCTACACAAAGTCTGGTTCCGGTCCATCAAAGAACGTTGGAACAGGTGAGTGTGTCATCGGTCTCGGATTCCTCCACGATGTAATCTATCAGATCGTCGACAATGGTTACGATAATATTGGTATGGTCATTCCATCAAGCGGAACAACATGCGAAATCGGTGCTACAGCTATTTTCAGAGGAGCTAAGCATCCTAACGCTGCAAAGCTTTGGATTGAGTTCGCACTTTCTCCAGATTGTGTAAACATTGCAAAAGAGAATGGTTCTTATCAGTTCCTCGTCCTCGATAATGCAGAGCAGCCTGAAATCGCTTACGAATTCGGTCTCGACCCATCCAACGTCATCGATTATGACTTCGCAGATGCAACAGCTAACATCAAGACTTATGTACAGGAAGTTATGAACGCTCTCGCAGCATCTGGTGCAGCTACAGACGACGTAACACGTTTCCAGGTTAAGTAATTAATCAGAAAACTTACAAAACGGAGGGATGACAATATGCCATCCCTCTTTTCCTAATTCTATTATAAGGAGGAGTCTATGGCCAAAGGTCAAGGTGCGGCACTAGACAGGAAAAAGCTTCTTGCCGATCCTATTATGGTTACAACCATCGTAGTGTTGATTGCGTTCCTCACTCTTTTTATTCTTTATCCGCTGGCTATATTACTTGTGGATTCTTTTGTAGGAGACGGAGGCTTCGGCTTCAGTGTATTCAAACGAATATTCCAGATCCCTACTTTTACTAAGGCTATTACAAATACGCTTAAAGTCGGCTTTGTGGTAGGAATTATTTCTACATTAGTCGGCCTTTTATTTGCGTATGTGGAAGTATATGTGAGAATGAACAAGTTCGTTGGAGGACTATTCAAGGTAGTCTCAATGTTACCGGTCGTCTCTCCACCGTTTGTTCTATCTCTATCTATGATCATGCTTTTCGGTAAGGCTGGTATTATAACCAGACACTTACTTGGTATATACGATAACAGCGTCTATGGATTCTGGGGCATTGCGATCGTTCAGTCCCTTACCTTTTTCCCAGTGTGCTACATGATGCTGAAAGGCTTATTGAAAAACATAGATCCATCTCTTGAAGAAGCGGCGAGAGACATGGGGGCAACCCGTTTTAAGGTATTTACTTCCGTTACTCTTCCTCTTGTTCTTCCAGGCTTGGGAAATGCCTTCCTCGTTACATTCATCGAATCTATTGCAGACTTTGCAAACCCGATGATCATCGGAGGCTCCTACGATACGTTGGCAACAACAATTTATCTCCAGATAACCGGTGCCTACGATAAGCCGGGTGCTGCAGCCATGGCTGTCGTATTGCTGATGATCACACTTGGTATGTTTGCAGTCCAGAAGTATGTCTTGGAGAAGAAGACGGCTGCAACTCTCACAGGAAAGGCTTCAAGAGCAAGAATGCTTATGGAGGACAGAAGTGTTAAGATTCCTCTTACACTCTTCTGTGCTACCATCGCTCTCTTTGTAATCTTAATGTATATATGTGTACCAATCGGTTCATTGTTCCCGACTTGGGGATACAAGTTCTTCCCATTTACTTTTAAGTGGTTTAAGCAGGTATTCACAAGGTATAAGGGCTTCAAGGCATTTAAAGACTCATTCATGTTGTCTTTGATCGCGGCTCCTATCACGGCTCTCTTGTCCATGATCATCAGCTACTTGGTTGTAAAGAAGAAGTTTAAGGCAAAGGGATTTATTGAAGCGGTATCAATGCTTGCAATGGCTGTGCCTGGAACAGTTCTTGGTGTCGGATATATCAGAGGTTTCTCTTCCGGTATCTTCCATACAGGATTCTTGCAGGGACTCTATGGATCTGCCGTGATTCTTGTAATCGTATTTGTAGTTAGATCTCTTCCAACAGGAACAAGAAGTGGTATTTCCGCTCTCAGACAGATAGATAAGTCAATCGAAGAGTCTGCATATGATATGGGAGCAGATTCCTTCAAGGTCTTTATGACAGTGACATTACCGTTGATTAAGGATTCTTTCTTAAGCGGACTTGTTACAGCCTTTGTAAGAAGCATAACTGCAATCAGTGCAATTATTCTTCTTGTTACACCACAGTTCCTTCTCATTACAGTTCAGATCAACGAATTTGCAGAGAAAGGATCCTATGGATTGGCTTGTGCATTTGCAACAATCCTTATATTTATCACTTATGGCTCCGTACTCTTGATGAACCTCTTCATCAAATACTTCGGAACCAGCAGAAAACTAAAGGAGGCGGAGTAATATGGAAAAGACAAAGAAAGGTGTACGCTTGGAGCACATCTCTAAAATATATAAGGACCCAAAGACAAATAAAGATTTCTATGCTGTAAAGGATACTAGCCTTGAAATAAAGCCTGGTTCTTTTGTTACACTTCTTGGACCATCTGGTTGTGGTAAGACCACCACACTTAGAATGATTGCAGGATTCGAAAGCCCAGATGAGGGAGAAATCTACCTTGGTGACGAGCCTATCAACGAACTGACACCAAATAAGCGTGACACTGCCATGGTATTCCAGAGTTATGCTCTTCTTCCTCACTACAATATCTTCGACAACGTCGCATATGGCTTGAAGCTCAGAAAAATGCCGAAGGATGTGATCAAAGAGAAAGTCATGAAGATTCTCGATCTTGTAGAGCTTTCAGGAATGGAATCAAGAATGACAAACCAGCTCTCTGGCGGTCAGCAGCAGAGAGTCGCTCTTGCCCGTGCACTTGTCATCGAGCCTAGCGTTCTTCTCTTCGACGAGCCTCTATCTAACTTGGACGCAAAGCTTAGAGTCCAGATGAGGACAGAAATCAGAAGAATCCAGCAGGAAGTTGGAATAACAGCCATCTATGTCACACACGACCAGTCTGAAGCTATGGCTATCAGTGACAACATCATTATTATGAATAAGGGTGTTGTTGCCCAGATGGGTACACCAGAAGAGATCTACTATCATCCTGTAGACGAGTTTGTAGCTGACTTCATCGGTGAAGCAAACTTCTTGAAAGGAAGATGTGTGGAAGTCGGTGATAAGTACTCTGTCCTAGATTTTGAACACAATCGCCTTACTGTTCCTACAAGAGAGGGTGGAATGGAGAGAGGAAAGGAGTATACGGCAGTACTTCGCCCTGAAGCTGCAAAACTTGGAGACGAAGGAGGACTAGAGTGTAAAGTAATCGTCTCTTGCTTCATGGGTTCTTATCAGAACTACCACGTTATGGTTGGTGATACTCTTGTAAAGCTTGAAGACCATAATCCTAAGAATAGAAAGGTATATAGAGTTGGTGAGACTTGCCACTTGTTGGTTGATACTGATTCCTTACACGTTCTTTGATATCCGGCCCTCTTTCGAGAGGGCTTTTTCAGGGGGAAGAGATGAGACTTTATGTTGTAAATGTTGACGATGATTCTTTGTCTGATAAAAAAGAACCATGGCTTATAAGAAAAAACAGAGCTGAGAGAGTGAAAGAAATACTCTCGCGCTACCATATGGATAAAGTCTATTCTTCTTCCCTCATGAGGGCTAAAGAGTGGGTGGAAATAGCTGTACCATACCTAAAGGCTGAAATATGGCAAGAACTTGACGGAGATGACAGAGACTCTATCCGAGAGAAAGTATGGGCTTTCATGAAAGAAATGGAGAGCGAAGACCCGGATGTGTTTATAGCAGTATTCACACATAATTTGCCACTTTTTGAGATGCTTTCATATATTGGAAACAAGAGTGTATGCGATAACTCTCTTTCTCCTAGTGTAAGCTCTTTGATGCTATTTGATTATAGATATGGAAAATGGAGAATAGAAGATCCTTTTTCCTACTGATTATCTTGAAATGAGGGACGCCTCTATTCATAATTCTAGACATGCAACTCTTCATTCTTTCAATGCTCACACAGGCTTCAATAGCATCTTTTTCACCATACTTACAGATTATTTTTAGAAATAAGGGGTATTCACACTCCCTTTCAGGCTCTCTGATAGCTCTTTGCCAGCTTTCAGCCATCATTATGCCTCTCTTGATCTCATCTCTTTCAGATAAGAGGGGGAAGACGAAGCTAATGATTATTCTCTGCGGCATATTTTCAATAACACTCTCTTTCCCTTTTCTTTTGTCTGAGAGTTTTCCAATAGTTGTAGTCGCAGCTTTTCTTCTAAATGGTTTCTTTTGGTGTCTTAATCCTCTTGCAGATGGTTTTATAAACAGAAAACTCTCAGGAGATAGTTCAAAATATGGCATTATCAGAGCGATGGGGACACTCTCATATGTCACGGCCTTGATTCTTTTCGGGGTGACAGGTTTTCCTCATGAAGATGAAAACTCATCGATATTAAAGAGCATGATGATATTCCTACCTCTTCTTATTATTGGAGCTTCGTTTCTAAAAGAAGAAAAGAGAGTGAAGGAGAACAGTGGAAAAAGTAAGCTTTTCTCATTTTCCTGGTTTCCGAAAAGATTCTATATCTTCATGGGGATAGTTGCCCTTACAAGAATAGGACAGTCCGTCGTCGAGAAGCTTTTGGCTTCCTATATGACGGAAAACCTTGGTTTGGGAAATAGCTTTGTCCTGTTTATTGCTTTAGGCGCCATTTTTGAATTCTTCTGCATGATAATGTTTGGCAGACTCAATAAAAAGGGGATTCTCTCCAGTACGACCATCCTTACTATTTCTGCTGTGGGTCTTGTATTAAGACTTCTTTTGTACTTGGTTCCCGGGCTTCCTGCATTTATTATTGCACAGACTCTTCACGGCCTGACATTCGGAGCCCTCCACTTATGTGCGACTAGTTATACGGCAAATAATGTGGACAGGAATCACTATGACTTGGGGATGACTTTATACTGGTCCCTTGCTACTAATCTGCCTGAAATGATCGGAGCTTTGTTCGGTGGCTTTATTATAGATAACTACGGGTATCCTGTTCTTTTCCTCTCATATTCTATATTCCCGCTTTTGGCTGTCATTTTGTCCATAGCCTTGAAAAAGACCCTTGAAGGCGAAAAAAGATGAATTACACTGGAAAAGTAGTGGAAGGAGTTTTTATATCCCGTCCAAATAGGTTTATAGCCTATGTAGAGATAGAAGGTAAGGAAGAAAAGTGCCACGTGAAGAATACAGGGCGCTGCAAGGAACTCTTGGTCAAAGGGTGCAGGGTATATCTGGAGAAGTCAGATAATCCTAATCGTTCCACAGGCTTTGATTTGATAGCTACTGAGAAAAGGATGGAAAACGGGACTTCTATCCTGATAAACATGGATTCACAAGCCCCTAACAGTGTGGTGGAGGAATGGTTGAAAAAAGGAGAGCTGTTTGGTCTTGATTCATCCATAAAACGAGAAGTCAAATATGGTGACAGCCGTTTCGATTTCTCGATTACAGATTCCTTAGGTCATGTTTCTTTCTTGGAAGTCAAAGGATGTACTTTGGAAAATAACGGAGTGGTGATGTTTCCCGATGCTCCTACAGAAAGAGGAGTGAAACATATAAGAGAACTTATAAAGGCAAAAAAAGAGGGATATGGAGCATATATCTTGATACTTGTGCAGATGAAAGGGGTGAAATACTTCGTTCCCAATTGGGATACTCATCCAGAGTTCGGAGAAGCTTTGAGAGAAGCGGAAAAGAATGGAGTCGTAATACTCTCTTACGACTCTATAGTGACTCCGACTTCAGTCGACATCTCCGAACCTGTGTCCATAATCCTCTCGTAGTTTTCTTTCTTCCTTTTTGAAAGATATCAAGTATGTAATAGTTATGATTGTAGAGCAGAGAATCCATCCAAATGGATACCCTAGTGCTATAGGGACGATGGTATTTGAGATGAACCTGGACACAACAAAGAGGTAGATCTGTCTGGCAAATACAAAAGAAAAGAGCATTACATACATAGGCTCCTTACTTCTTCCTATCCCCCTAAGTGCATTGGAGTAGACTTGATTGAAACAGCATAAGAGATAGAAAGGTGAGAGCATTCTCAAAAACAGCGTTCCGTAGTTTATTACTTCTTCCTCTCCTGCGATAAAGAAGTGGACTACATGGGGGGCGAGGATGACAATAGGTATTATTAAAATAAGAGTCGAGGTAAGCGCTGACAACAGGGCGATATCCGCTCCTTTCTTCGCCCTTTTTATATTCCCCGCCCCATAGTTTTGGCCCACAAAAGTCATAGAAGCCAGCCCCATGCACTGCATAGGCAGGA
>CAMEXG010000085.1 GCA_945947045.1 uncultured Spirochaetales bacterium
GCCAAAAATATAGGGGCTGCAATGCTTAACATATGCATAGGCACGCTTCCCTTTGAAAAATCTCCCTTCTTTATTCCCATGACAAAATGTTCCGACATTTCAAAAAAAGAAACAAGTCTTTATTTCTCTTCTGAACTTAACCAAAATCTATGGCTTTTTCCTTGAAAATATAAAACTCCCTTGAAAAAGTGTAGTGTAGAGACAAAAAGTCCCTTGGAAAAGTGTATTAAATATATAAAAGGTCCCTTAGAAAAGTGCATTTAATAAAGGATAGAGCTCTCTACAAAATTAATCCAAGCGGTGTCATTTCAAAGCTTATTAATCCATTCCCTCTCAGCTAGCCAAAGAAGACAGGAAATTTTTCATCTCAAGGGCAACGGGAGAAAGAAAAACCGATAGTAAAGAAATAAACTATCTGAATTATTGGATTCAAAAACAGTCATTCTTTGTGCTCCATCAGATTTCCTTATCTGACGAGGAACACACGTCCAACCTATAGAATGCAAAAGTTCTAGGATAGATCCTCACTTGTCATTGGATGGGTTATGTAGGAAATACTCCGCCATTGTAATAGATCCTTTAATAGCAAGCCAAAAGGATATCAGGAAGATTGGTCCTATCACAAATATTCCATTCTACATGGTTCCAAATATCTTTGAGTGATATCCAATACTTGGAAAAACCGGGCATAATTAAGCTTTTTTTATTGAAAAAATCGGGCAAAACTAGATGAAAAATATTGGTAAAATCAGGCATTTTCTCTCTTTTGAATTGATAAAAAGCAGGCATAATCTTATAATATAAGAAAATAATGGAGTAACAATGCTTTGGAGAAAAGATAGCAAAGAAATTCGAAATTGGGTTAATACTTCTGATAAAACAGCATTACTGGTGACAGGGGCTAGACAGACGGGTAAAACAACATTAATAAGAAATATCCTTGAAGAAGAAGGGGTACACTTTCACGAAATAAACTTTGTAGAACAAACGGAAATTATCGACTTCGCTACTAAAGCACTACAAAAGGGTTCTTCTTATTTTATCTCTATTCTTCCACTTGTTTTAAATAAAACCATAGAGAAAGGAGATGTCATATTCTTTGATGAAGTACAAGAATGTCCTGATATTGTTACAGCCATCAAATTCTTAGTTGATGACAATACTTATAGGTACATCCTTTCAGGATCCCTCTTAGGTGTTGAATACAAGAATTTAAGATCTGCACCTGTAGGATATTTGGAAATAATCGATATGTTTCCAATGACCTACGAAGAATTTATCGCAGCGTTTGGTGGTAGTCCTTCCATAATAGAAAAACTCAAATCCTCACTTTCAAGCCTATCTCCTATTGATGATATTCTTCACAAAAAGCTAATGGATTTATTCTTTCTCTACTTGGTTGTCGGAGGAATGCCTCAGGCAGTCGATAAATACGTTACTACTAAAGATTTTATGGCCGTCTCAAAAACCCACTCTTCTATTATGAACCTATACAAAATGGATTTCACCAGATACGAAGAAAAAGACAAAACACTGAGACTAAAGAAAATCTATGATCTTATCCCATCTGAGCTGGATTCAAAAAACAAGAGATATATTTTTTCTGATATAGATCCACATTTTAAATATGATAGATATGAGAACAGCTTTAATTGGCTCATTGATGCAGGCGTTGCTATTGCTGTTCATAATGCCAAGTCACCAGAAATGCCACTTATAGCAAATCTAGAGAGCAATCTGATGAAGCTCTTTCTATCAGATGTAGGATTACTTTCTACATGCTTTGGGCCACAAACTCAACTAAAGATTCTGAATGAGGATGATGAAATAAACAATGGATCTATATTTGAAAACTTTGTTGCTCAAGAATTATACAGAACAAATAGAAAGCTCTATTACTCACAAAACAAGAAACTTGGAGAAGTAGACTTTCTTATAGAAAAAGATGGATCTGTAATCCCAATAAAAGTCAAAAGTGGCAAGGAGCATACAAAATATAAGGCCCTATCTTCTTATCTTTCTGTGGATAATTGGAGAATGAATAAAGCCTATGTTTTGTATAAAGGAAACATTAAAGTTGATGGAAATATTGTCTATCTACCCATCTATATGGCAGGCCTGTTGCCACTAGACAACGTGTCCTTCCCTTCATTGAATATAGAATTATCAGGGATATAAAAGAGAGCTTTTATGACTTTGTGAAAAGAGGGTCAGAGGACCCTCTCATAACTTAACCTAAATAGACTCTAGATTCTCTTTTTGTTTACTCTAGCGGAAGCGGAGACGAGTTTCTATAAGTTGTGAAACGGATAGTATACCCGTTGTCTTCTATTGGGCCGGAGGAGGCTACCTCCCTCCAGGAAGGAAGAGAATCCAGGTTGTCGAAGAAAGCTTCGGCGCCTCCATCTGCGTCTACTTTCGTCAGAAGCACCTCGCTGCAATATGGCAGCATCGTGTGATACATCATGGCCCCGCCGATTACAAATATATCGTCGGAAGGCAGCGTGGAGAGAAGAGAGAAAAGCTCAGGAAGGGACTCAACCATCGTAAATCCATCTCTATCCGCCCTCTCTTTGTCTCCACCTGGCCAAAGGACGATATTCTTTCTCTTTGGTAGGGGCTTACCCTCTGGAAAAGAGAGAAGAGTATTGGAGCCCATGACCACTATCTTATTAAGAGTAGTTGAACGAAAGAACTTCATATCTTTAGGCAGGCGGAACATAAGATCATTCTTCTTTCCAATCCCCCATTTTTTATCACAATGCAGAATAGCCCTCATATCTCCTCCTAGATTGCAACCGGGATATCATACTTCTTCTTATTGCACTCATATCCTTTGAGTTTGAAATCATCCGGGGTGAAAGAGTAGAAGTCTTTGATCTCTTTATTCATTACAAACTCTGGAGCTGGATACGCTTCATTTTCGATAATCTCCTTCACAATAGGAATGTGCCTGTCATATATATGGGCATCCGCTATCACGTGGACCAGCTCCCCGACCTCCAAGTCGGAGACCTGAGCCATCATATGCATCAGAACGGCATACTGGGCCACATTCCAGTTATTTGCCGTAAGCATATCCTGACTGCGCTGATTAAGTATTCCGTTGAGTGTGCGTCCCGATACATTGAATGTCATAGAGTAGGCACATGGGTAAAGCATCATCTCCGAAAGGTCGTGGTGGTTATAGATATTAGTAAGAATTCTTCTTGACTGAGGATTGTGCTTCAAGTCATACAACACTCTGTCAACCTGATCAAACTCCCCCTCTTTATACTTATGCTTCACCCCCAACTGATAGCCATAAGCTTTTCCTATGGTACCCTCCTCATCACTCCAGCTATCCCAGACGTGGGAATGGAGATCTGAGATTCTATTGGATTTCTTCTGCCAAATCCAAAGCATTTCATCGATTGCGCTCTTCAGATATGTCTTACGGATAGTAAGAATGGGAAACTCTTCTTTCAGGTTATATCTATTTACAATACCGAACTTCTTTATTGTATGGGCAGGCGTGCCGTCAGCCCAATGGGGTCTCACTTCCAAATCCTCGTCAGAGAAACCGTTCTCCAGAATATCTTTTATATTTGCAATAAAAATCTGATCAGCTCTACTCATTCTTTTCCTCTTATTTTCTTGAAAGCTTACTCATAATATAATCCAAATAGTGTCTGAAGACGCTCTTTTGATCATTCTTAATCACGTCTTTGGCTGCATCTTCTTCCGTAGAGAGAGCATCGATGCGCTTCATCTCGTCCCAGCGCCTTACCAGCCACATATAAATGTCACCGTCGGTGGAGCCTGGGAAATGAGATCTGAGATGCTCCTTGTCCATGGCTTCGACTAAGGGGGAGTACACATTCTTATACCAGCTTTCAGCCCCCTCTTGAAAGGAAAGGACCCTGTCAAGGTGCTCGTTGGCATAGTATTTATGGACAAGAATATGATGAACCATCTCAGGGTATGCCCCGGGAGTCGTGAAATATATCTTATCCATAGGAAGATATGTGGGGTGGTATTGGTCGATAAACATCTGTCTTTCATGTGCCACGACTCTCTTTTTCAGTTCATTAAGAGTCATGCCTTCTTCCAGATTTATCTTTGAAGACAGCTCCACTACCTCTGCGTCAATAAACTCCATGCCCTCGCTTCTAGCGACCGACACTCTATGGTTTCCATCCCTGACAAAGTACCACTCTCCTATTTTATAAACAGAAATCGGAGGGAGAGTAATGTTGTCCAGCCTTGCAGCGTCAACGCTCTCCCATCTGTTCTTCAAAGAGTTGTTTGTAGGGTAGAAGGCAAGGGAGAAGTCCTGGTAGCGGTTTTCGCTTCCAATAATCTTCTTCACTTCTATGGTCTGCATCCCAAGATATGCCTCGCTGTCGGGCTTGATCAACTTCGTCACTTCATAGAAAGAAAGCAAGTTGGGATTCTTCCACCTGAAAGTGGAGAACACTTTCTGAATTTTTGCTTTTAAGCGGGCTGCATCGAAATCGTTGGCAGTAACGGAACGGTCCGCCATAACTTCATCCTCCAAGATTATCGTCATCGATGAGGTAACTGCCGTATACGTTGATCACCTTTGTTTTTCCAAACTCAGTTACACGAGGCAGATTACAATCATCAAGGTGGACATGACCATGGATAAGGTAACTGGGTTCATATTTTTCCATAAAGTCCAGGAAACACTTAAATCCCATGTGGCAGAGATCCCGCCCGTCCCCCATGCCATATGGTGGAGCATGTGTCACCAAAATGTCTAGATACCTGCCATATTTGTGTTTATTAAACAGGAGCTTAGGGATCATCCTCCGTATTCTTCTCTCCATCTCGCGCTCACTGTATTGGCTGTCACCCTGATTATAACGCATACTGCCACCCAGCCCCGCTATCAAGAGACCGGTGTTTTTATCTCTGACCACCTTCCCGTCCAGAAGAAAGCCATAGAACTTCAACGACGGATCAACGAAACCGGAGTTTTTATAAATCCCCTTTTTCATATCAGAGCTAAAGTGTTTAAGGTTGTGGTTACCATAAACATAATACACATCTCTACTCAACATAGTGGACATGTAGTCGTAAGACTCCAACGGCATGTCCCCTGCAGAGAGTATTATATCAGTATCATGATAAACACTCTTTATGCTGGGCGAGAATGCTAGACTCCTGGTAGTGTCTGAAACACAAAGTAACCTCATATATTCCCTTCACAGAGAATTATAAACCCCCATAGAAAGTGAAAACAAGTTTTACTTTTTTTATTTTAAAGTCTACGATCCGCCCCTTTTATATACTCCGCCTCCAGCTTTGCCACCTCCTCTATTCTGGAGTAAGCATGTTTAAAGAATTCTTTAAAGGAGGAACAGAAATAGTTGGAGCCCACTTTTCCTTGGTAATCGCAGTCCCTGCGGCAGCCTCCGTTGCAGAGTCTTCTCCACTGGCATTTCCTGCACTCTTCTTTTTCAGCCTTGCCTTCACTAAGAAACTCAATCATTACAGGGCTCTTATACACTTCGTCCACACTTTCAAAGTCTGAGAAAAGCCCCATCTTCCACTTATCGGTCACATAGAAGTCACAGGGATAAATAGAGCCGTCGGCCTCCACCACTATATAGCCTCCGCAGTTCCCGAGGACAGCGCAGGATGACGGGGGATAGCCCATAGCAAGATGGACGTAGTCGTCAAAGAGACGGACACTGGTATATTTTCCATTCTTCCAGTCCCTGTACCATAGATCAAATGTGGCGGACAGAAAGCGGGCGTAGAGGGATGGAGTAAGGGAGAAATCCCTTCCTCCCCTCTCCTCTTCATATGGGTCCAGACAGGGAATGAACTGGAGGTATGAAAAGCCTTCCCTCTTAAGGGAGGAATATACCTTCACAGGGTCTGTCTTTCCCGTCACTACACATAGTGCGTTGTAGTCCACATTATACTTCTCAAGAAGCTTCAGGTTATCGATGATCCTCAGGAAGGTCCCCTCCCCCTTTGCATCTATCCTATATCTATCATGTCCGTTCTTGTTTCCATCTACAGAGACACCTATGAGAAAGTTATTCTCTTTAAAGAAAGAGGCCCACTCCTCTGTGATGGCATATCCATTGGTCTGAAGGCTATAGCTTACATTCTGCCCTTCTTTCTTATATTTCTTCACTTCATCAACAAAGTGTCTGAAATATCCCAGTCCCGCCATTGTGGGCTCCCCACCTTGGAAGGCAAAAGAGACCGTACCCTCGTCTGAAAGGGATGAAAATGTCCAGGAAATAAAAGAAGACGCCATCTCTTTTGACATGACACCCATATTATATGTCTCACGATGTGCCGAGACATCTTCATAGAAACAATACCTGCACCTCATATTGCAGGAACCGGAAGCCGGCTTAATAAGAAAACTAATTGCCTTCATACTTTTATGTTAACAGAAAGAGATAAAAAATAGAGCTACGGGAGAACCGCAGCCCTTACAAAACTTTCGTTTTTCTTGATGTCTATATTATATGCAAGCCATAGGCCGAAGTCAAGATTTTTTGGGATCCTAGCAAAAATAAACTTTGCGAGGTTATTTAAGGACAGACTCCATTTTCTTGAAGAAATCATAGGTTGAAGTGAGAAGCTGGTTCTTCTGGAAATAGCTCTTGTTGGCCAGCATTCTACCATCAATCAGATTGTGGAGTTCCTGTATTCTTTGGCTTCGAGTATTATGACTCTGAACCACAATATCATACACATAGAAGAGATGTACAATTTGATTGATTCGTGGATTTGAAAGCTTCTTTGCTCTTGCACCAGAGTTAACTCCCGCAGATTGAACGAAGTTGGTAATATATCGAGGCGAAACAGAAGTTCCCTTCTTTGCCGTTGTCGCATTGTTTACTGGACGAAGATCGTTGATGATTGCATTTCCATGAGCGCAGGCATTACGGAGCTGTCTGACACGATCAAGACTCTGCAGGTCAACAGGTGGGATCCATCCTGTTTTTGCTGAGTAATATTCAACTAATTCTTTGAGATCCCCAAATGATCCAAGTTCCACAAAAGCCCAAATCGGCATCTCTTCCGAGTAGCGGTCAATAAGTCCTTCGCAATATGGATTATGCTTATTCTGATTGATTTTCTGAGAAAATTGTCCGTTTCTCTTGGCCATTGTCTTAGATTTTTCAGAAATAGACTGGATATCATCTGCGAGCAAATAGCCTTCAATTATTTTATATCCATCCTCATCGCCGACAGTATCCATTCTATCTTCGACTGCTTTGATGAGAGCTACTTTCATGAAGTGTTCTACATCTAAAGTCATCTGCAAAAGAAGATGTCGAATCTCGGTATCAAGACGAGCAAGTTCAATCAGATGGGCGAATTCAAGGTTTTCATATTTACCAGCATTAGGACCGGTTGTGGTTTTGGTATAGTTTTTTCTGTATGATGTCAGTTTGAAATAGTTGTTATGCATATCAAGATGCAGTTTGGCATCTGCTTCAGAAATAATAGAGAAGGCGACACCTTTATTCTTCATATGCGTAATTAACTGATCAACTGTTTTCATTTGCTTTTTCACTGCCATCGGTCACCTCGAATCCTTTTTATCTATCGTATTATTATATTCCTGAGGTTACGAGTTTTCAATGATTATAAGAATTATGTCGAAAAGCCTGGACTCCATTAGACGGTAAAATCGCGGACGACTTATACGATAATCCCTGCTATACTAATATCATCGAAATAGGCTCTGGAGGAGAAATCTTCCGGAGCTTTCTTTATGGTCTCATGAGTAGTGCTCATGGGACTTTTTATTTGGAGGTGGTGCTGGAAATGTCATATCGAAAAGTGAATTATCTCGAACTGTGCTGGTACATCATGAAAGCGTGGATGCGTCATAAGCATCATCCGGGAAAGGAGAAGAAATGCCAAGAAAACCAAAACGAGGCTGTGCCTATCCAGGATGTCCACGACTTACCGAAGGACAGTACTGCGAAGAGCACAAAAAATACTAAGAGCATAAATCAGACAGGGAGGTGAAAATAATCCGAATAGAAGCTACCATATCAAAGGAGAAAAGATATGGGCAGGAACAAGAAAACCTACACGGATGAGTTCAAGAAGAAATGCATTCAGGAACTGATGGAAGGAAAGTCAGCCAGTGAGGTGTGTGCGGACAACAGTATATCCCCGAGCACGCTTTCTGACTGGAAGAAGGCTATTCTTGAGAATGGTTTCGGCAGCAAGGAGCTGAAGATAGCACAGAAACTCCAGCAGGAGACAGAGGCACGGCTGGAAGCGGCTAAGCTTTTAATCTGGAAGAAGGAACTCGAGATTGAGCTGCTAAAAACTAAGATGTCCTCAGCTGTAAAGGAATGATGCTATTCTGTTCGTGACGGC
>CAMEXG010000086.1 GCA_945947045.1 uncultured Spirochaetales bacterium
GATTCTTTACTCTTAAAGAAGTTATATCCGGAGTGGGGTGTAGATATAAGGTTTCCTTGGCTTGGTCATGGTAAAATATTGTGGTACTCGGAAAAAGAGGGGTTAAAGTACAAACTAATATAAGAAAAACTGTTTTTCACTCCCTCTGGGTAGTGACAAAACTTTGGAGAGTGTAGTAATCTCTCTGAGTATTCTTGGGCCTACGGGCAGAGGAGGTGAGATATTTTATGGCATTCGTCAAAGTTGATGAAACAGAACCACTTGAGAAAGCGATTAAGCGTTTCAAGAGAATGGTTGAGAAGGAAGGCGTCATCAGAGATTACAAGATGCGCAGATACTTCGAGAAGCCATCTGCTATCCAGCACCGCAAGAATAAGGCTATGGCCAGAAAGCAGATGCTCAAGAATAAGAAGATGCACGCTTCCAAGGCATATTAAGCCTTACTCAAAGAATGAGCCCCCGACTTTCCGAGGGCTTTTCTTTTTCGTCTATTTAAAGAGATCCGAGAGTATTTCTTCCGGGCTCATTTTTAAGTATCCATCGGGGTCTGACATTCCGCTTTCTTTATCAAGATACCAAGAGAACTTTCCCATATTCTCGCCTTCTTTTAAGAAATATTCATCAGGGTTTTTTAAGGCTACTGGATATCTATCGTACCACTTAGGGTAGTATGTAGATATATAGTAGTCTGCAATTATGTAGGCTTCTGAGTCTTTTGAAGCAGCGATAGCTGAGAGTTCAGGTCCTCCTCCTTTATTTCCTTCCCTGCTTTCTGATACAGTGCTATGAATAGCAACAACAGAGCCGTCGCTACATACGCCTACTGCCATCCAGACGTGACCGCTGACACTAATAATATCTCCTGGTTTTATATCTTCCAAAGTATAATCCTGAGTCCACTCTCCCAATCCTTTTTCCGATAATCTTCTTGCCATCTTTGTAGATGAACCCACAAATCCTTCCATTCCATCTTCTGTGTTGAAGACATTATAAATAATCCATCCCATATAACCCGAGCAGTCTAAACCTTTGTCATGGCACTGATTGATACCGCTCTGGGGATAGTACTTTTCATCCTTATAGTTATACCCGGCATCTTGGGAATAGAAGAAGGAAGCCCACTCTTTTGAGAGTCCTATTCTTCTTGCTTCGTTTCCAGATCCATTATCCTGCCAGTTCCATCCACCCCCATATACATATAGAGTAGAACCTACGGGAGAAAAAGCTGTAGACAACAGATTCTTTATAGTCTTCTCTCCTGGAGTGCCGGAGACTATGGGTGTGAAGGAAGAAGTGTTTTTATCTGTCTCTTCAAGGTTCAGGATAGTATCGTCTTCAATATCAAGGAAGTAATCCTCACCTATCTTCAGCTTGTTCTGAAGTGAATAATCTTGATCTGTGTACATTGAGAAAGAGTGTTCTTCTCCATTCTCGTCTATGAAATAATAACGTATATTATTACTTTCTTTCAGATCTCCTTCGTGGTGAGAATATGTCCATTTGGAGTCAGATACTCTATTTGTTGCACAGGAATTCAAAACTAAAACCATAATAACCAATAAGAAACCGATTTTTCGCATAAAGATATTATCCATTTGAATTAACAGTTTTACAATGTTTCACATGATAGCTTATGCCTCAATGCGTACCGATATTCCTGCCTATTATAGTGATTGGCTCGTAAGACGAATAGAAGAGGGCTTTGTGATGGTACGTAGCCCATATAATGATCATTTGATATATAAGCTTCCTTTTAACCCTAATGTCATAGATTGCCTTGGGCTATGTACCAAAGATCCGGGGAAAATGATTCCACATTTAGATGCACTGAAAAATTGGAAGACACTTTGGCATGTCACGATAACTCCATATGGTAAAGATTATGAACCTGGAGTGAGAGATAAGAGGGAGATAGTAAGTGCTTTCAAGAATCTATCACTGAGAGTCGGGAAAGACAGGGTGGTGTGGAGATATGATCCTGTGTTTTTATCACCATTATTTTCAATTTCCTCCCATAAAATATGGTTTTCGACTCTTTCTTCTCTCTTGGAGGGATATACAGATAGAGTCATCTTCTCTTTTCTCGATATCTATCCCTTCTTGAAAGATAACATGCAAAGGTTGGGCATAAGGGCACCGGAAAAGAGTGAGATGGAGGAACTTGCATTATTTTTCGTAGAAGAAGGAAGAAAACATGGCCTTATTGTTTCGTCTTGTGCGGAGGGGCACTGGATGAAGGATTTTGGCATTGATACTTCCGGATGCCTGACTAAAGATGTGTGGGAAAAGTGTGCAGAAAGGAAACTTAATTTCCCAAACAAAAAGGGAAAGAGGGGGGAATGCAATTGTATACTAGGCTTCGATATCGGTGGATATGGGGGTTGCGGGATGAAGTGCGTATATTGCTATGGAAGGAACTATGATAGAAACGAAGTCCATAACCCACTCTCTCCGCTTCTCTTCGGCTGGCCGGGAAAAGAGGATGAAATAAAAGAAGTCAAAGCTGAAAGCTGGGCTGATAAAGACGGATGGCTTATATAAAAAAAGAGGTGCACTCAAGCACCTCCCAAAGTTTGACGACTTCGATTATTTAGCCATGAAATGGATAGCGAAGCCACCGATTTCTTCGTTTACATAGAAGAACTTTACATTGCCCTTGGCATCATAAGAGAAGGAATCTTCAGCGATTGTATAACCAAGGCTCTTAACATAATTCATAGTTCTTGCAACATCGTTTACTTTGTATCCGATGTGGCCATGCTTTCCTCTTCCGTTCTCGTTCATGATTTCAATTGTCTTGTCCATGAAGAAAGACTTGCTTGTAGCGGATGGAACCATTCCGAATGGAGAGAATTTCTTTGTCATATCTTCTGCATCGTCTTTGCCGTTTGCGTTGATGCCGAAGTGTGCGAACTCAAATCCCTGAAGCTTTGTTACAGCTTCTCTGCAGAGAGCTTCAATTTCATCCCACTTGTCGTTGTTGATGAGGTCGGCCTTTACCATCCATGATCCGCCTACAGCCAAGACGTTCTTTGCTCTTGCATATTCCTCGAGATTGTCTGGGTTGATTCCACCTGTTGTCATAAACTTGACCTGAGGGAACGGACCTCCAAGATCCTTGAGCATCTTTACTCCACCTGAAGATTCTGCAGGGAAGAACTTCAAGACTTTAAGGCCAAGGTTTACTCCCTTCTGTACTTCTGATGCTGTGCATACACCAGGTGTCACTGGAACACCATTTTTCTGGCACCACTTGACTGTGTCTTCGTCCAGACCGGGAGATACGATGAACTTTGCTCCTGCCTTGACAGCTCTTTCAGCTGTCTCTGGGTTGAGGACTGTTCCTGCTCCTACAATCATTTCAGGGAATGCTGTGCTCATTCTTCTGATAGCTTCTTCTGCCGCATCGGTTCTGAATGTTACTTCAGCACAAGGAATGCCTCCCTTTACCATAGCCTCTGCAAGTTTCTCTGCCTTTGAGGCATCATCGATCTTAACTACTGGTACGATTCCAAGATTGTGGAAAAATTCAAAGATTTCTGCTTCTGTCATTTATTTAACCTCACAAAAGAATTATAGCACTGTAAAAACGACTTAATAACGAAAGATTCAGACATTTTGTTGACTCTTGCAAACTCTCATAACTAAAATATCAGCAGAAACTAAGGGAGGCAATAAATGTCCAACAAAAAATACGTAACATTTGGTGAAATTATGCTTCGTCTCAGAAGCCCTGAACATGAAAGACTTTTCCAGAGCCCACAGCTTGAGGCTACATTCGGTGGTGGAGAGGCCAACGTAGCTGTCTCCCTCTCCATCTTCGGAGAAAAGGCTCAGTTTGTTACAGCTCTTCCAGACAATGCTGTAGGTGAAGCTTGTAAGAGAGAAGTCATGAAGTATGGAGTCGATACAAGTGCCGTCAACATGGTCAAGGGTGGAAGACTTGGTATCTATTTCCTTGAGACTGGTGCAGTACAGAGACCAAGCCTCGTCGTTTATGACAGAGCTGAGTCTGCAATCGCAAAGGCAAAGCCGGAAGATTTTGATTGGGATGAAATCATGAAAGACGCCGGTTGGTTCCACACGACAGGTATTACACCTGCTGTAAGCCAGGAAGCTGCTGATTGCGCCCTTGCTGCAATGAAGGCTGCTTCTAAGGCTGGTGCAACAGTATCTATTGACCTTAACTATAGAAAGAAGCTTTGGAAGTATGGAAAAGAAGCTCCTGAAGTAATGAGAGAGCTTGTAAAATATGCTGACGTTGTAATTGCAAACGAGGAAGACATCCAGAAGTGTCTCGGTATCGCAGCAGACAGCGACGTTACATCAGGTAAGCTTGATACAGCGGTTTACGAAGAACTTACTCAGAAAGTAAAGGCTCAGTTCCCAAACGTCAAGTACGTTGCAGTAACACTCAGAGAGAGTAAGAGTGCAGACCACAACGGATGGAGCGCTGCTCTCAGCGGAAAAACAGGTTTCTATCTTTCAAGACACTATGAAATCACAGATATCGTTGACCGTGTCGGTGGTGGAGACAGCTTTGCAGCAGGCATTATCTATGGTCTCAGCCACTACGAGGATGAGCAGTATGCAATTAACTTCGCTGTTGCAGCTTCCTGCTTGAAGCACACTATCAACGGTGACTTTAACCTTTCCCGCCTCAGTGAAGTCGAGGCTCTCTGCAAGGGAGATGGTTCAGGAAGAGTCCAGAGATAAGTAATCAAATTCTTCTTTTTTCCGGGTCGGTCATTGTCAACCGACCTATTTTAATTGATTATTGTAGTAAGGATGAATGAAATGAACAGATTATATCTTCTTGGCGATTCTACTTGTGCAGAAAAAAAAAGAGAGGCAAGACCTGAAACAGGTTGGGGTGAAGTAGTAGGCGAATATATAGTTCCCGGATGGGTGGTGGTCAACTGTGCCTTTAATGGTTACTCTACTGTTTCGTGTTTGAAGTCGGGTACTTTTTCATCGGTGCTTCTTTCTTTGAAAGAGGGCGACTGTGTAATAATCCAGTTCGGACACAATGATGAGAAAACTGACGAAAGGGGTACTGATCCCTGGGGAAGCTATATTGCCAACCTTGTGTATATGGCCGACAAAATAAGGGAAAAGAAGGCTTCGGTATATTTTGTCACATCTGTTCCAAGGAGAATTTTCCTTGAAGGTAGATTGAAAGATACTCATGGAGACTACATTGCAGCCATGAAGGCGGCAGCTCATCAGGCTTCTGTTCCTATTGTAGATGTTACAATTCCGTTGATGGAGGATATTCTGTTACTAGGGGATGAAGAGAGTAGAAAGTACTTCATGAATTTTGGTAAAGGAATATATCCAAATTTTATGGATGGCGATAATGACAACACCCACCTCAGACCTGAAGGTGCGAAGTGGGTTGCATCAAGAATTATTTCAGAGCTTTCCCTATTGGATCCAAAGCCTGCTTTTATTGAATAGAAACATCTACAAAGTTGAAGGATGTAACATCAAAAAGGCCGCAGTCTGTAATCTTGTATGCAGGAATTACAGGTAAAGCCATGAAACAAAGTGTCATGAAGGGGTCGATCTCAGGGTTGATCCCTTCCATTTTTTTCTCCACGGCTTCATGTAGTTCATCTAAGCATTTGACTACATCTTCTACAGTCTCATCTGTCATCAACCCTGCTATTTCCAATTTATGGAATGCCAGCTCTTCTCCGTCCTTCCAAGCTGTAATTCCACCTCCCAGTTCCTCAAGTCTCTTGACAGCAAGGAGCATGTCGTTGTCGTTGTCTCCTACAACAATGATATTATGGGAGTCGTGGGCTATTGTGGTGGCGATGGCTCCATGTTTCATGCCGTATCCCCTGATTAGAGCCGAGGCATGGTATCCAGTTCCATGGTGCCGTTCGATTACAGTTACCTTCAGTATATCTTCATTCTCATCGTGGACCCATTCCCCTCTTTCATCTCTCTTTACCGAGGCTTCTCCTTTTCCTGTAACAACTCCTCCAGGAAGAATTTCGATTATTCTGGCTCTGTCCGATTTGAGAGGAAGAGAGAAAGTGGCGAGGGATATATCCTTTATGTTGACAGATCCGCTGACGCCTTCAGGCTCTACATGGGGAGACTTTTTGATGATCTTTCCGTCTTTGGCGACAAGTTCTCCCTTTACATATACTTCCACCGGTTTGATGTCTCTGATGGAATCTACAAAGAAGAAGTCTGCAAAGCGGCCGGGAGTTATGGCACCTCTTTCCCACATATGGTAGCAGTCCGCCGCATTAATGGAGGCGCAGGCTATGGCTCTATATGGATCCAGTCCGTTCTGGATCGCCAAGTTTACCCCGTAGACCACATGACCTTCTTTTAATATTGACTGGGGCTGGCGGTCGTCTGTGCAGAAAAGACAGCGTCTCCAGTTATTGTCGTTGACTCCTGGGAGTAGCTGTAGGACATTTTTGCATACAGTCCCTTGTCTAAGGAGTACGTACATTCCTTTTCCTGTTTTTTCAACTAGCTCTTCAGGTGTCTCACACTCATGATCTGTCATTATAAGGGTGGATAGATAAGCATCCAGGCCCTGACCCGAGATAGAAGGAATATGACCGTCGATTACTTTTCCCCTCTTCCAACAAGTCTCCAGTTTTTCCAGGATAGAAGGGGAGGCTGATACTATTCCAGGATAATTCATCATTTCTCCCAATCCTAGAATATTGGGGTTATCTATGACCGTTTCAATTTCTTTTGCTTCCAGTACGGCACCTGAGTGCTCAAAGAAAGTGGCTGGAACACAGGAAGGGAACATGAAATTGATGTTCAATACTGCGTTTTCGGCACTTTTAAGCATATAATCCATAGCTTTTAGTCCAGCGACATTACATATCTCATGGGGGTCGGCCACCACTGATGTAGTGCCTGACGGAAGTACTGCATCTGAAAACTCTGAAGGCGAGAGATGAGATGACTCGATATGGCAATGGCTGTCGATAAAGCCAGGAACCATATATCTTCCCTTTGCATCGACCTCCTTCTCGGCCTCTCTTTCCCCGTCAAATCCTACGAATCTTCCATCTTTGACATACACGTCACTTTTAAAGGAGCGGCAGTTAAAAACATCCACCACCATTGCATTTCTGAAAACTACATCTGCTTTAATTCTGCCCATAGATGCATCGATGACTTCTTTTGCTGTTATCTTATCCATTTGGAATCTCCTTGTTAAAAGAATAACGCGGTTTTTCCAAAAATCCATAGGACATATTCGTTTTTAGAAGAAATTCCTTAATAAAATGATGTATACAAAAGGGATTTTAAAGATATTTGAGAGATAATAATAAACCTTGATCCAAGCAATTCCTGCTGATGACAAGCAGATTTATGTTTTTCAAAGTAGTCATAAATGTAAAAAATAAGAAAGATAAAACGGTAAAGTATAAATTTGTTGCCGATTGTTGCATTTTTTTATTGGCAAAAACAGAAAACTATACTTAAGATAGTTTTGTATTTATAGCACTCAGGAGGTGTTTATATGAAATTGATCAAGGTTTCTTTCGCTGAATCCGCCCTTAAGAAGGCAGGAACAGATCTTAAGACTGAAATCATGGCAGGAATCACAACCTTCTTGGCAATGGCCTACATTCTTGCAGTTAACCCTGGTATTCTTAGCGCTTCTGGTATGGATGCAGGAGCTGTCTTTACAGCTACAGCCCTTTCTTCAGCAATCGCTACTCTTGTAATGGGACTTGTTGCAAACCTTCCGTTTGCTCTTGCACCAGGTATGGGACTCAATGCTTTCCTTGCGTACACAGTATGTCTGACAATGGGATATTCATGGCAGTTTGCACTCACTGCAATCTTCTGCGAAGGTGTCATCTTCCTTATCCTTACTGCTTTCAACGTAAGAGAAGCAATCGTCAACTCAATCCCTGCAAACCTTAAGAAGGCTATTGGTGTCGGTATCGGTCTCTTCATCGCATTCATCGGTCTCCAGAATGCAGGAATCATTGTGGACAATGGTGCTACACTTGTCGGCCTCAACATCACAAGTAATACAGCCATCGTTGCATTCATCGGTTTGGTAGTGACAGCTATCCTTACAGCATACAATGTAAAGGGTGGAATCCTCATCGGTATTCTTGTAACAACAATCATCGGTATTCCATTTGGTGTTACACAGTTCTCAGGCTTTGCTTCAATGCCTCCATCAATCGCTCCTACATT
>CAMEXG010000087.1 GCA_945947045.1 uncultured Spirochaetales bacterium
AACCATGGATTTCACCTTTTTTGCCGCTATATGGGACGAAAGTATAATCTCCATATAAAGGTAGACTATAGTGATTGATGATGGCACTTGGGATGCCTCTCAATCCTCTCTCTCTTCCCCTTCTATTCATTTCTTTGGAGTAAGTCCATGTCTGATAACCATTTAGAAAGAATCGAAGTGAGTCATCAATCTCTATTTTTATTATACCTTCAATATTTTTTATTGTTGCATCATCAAATTTCTTTGATATATGGAGAATGTGGTCAAGTTCCGCTTTTCCTTCTTCGCTTTTTTCTATTCCACCCTCTATATATTCAATCTTCCATTGTATCTCTTTACTTATCATACTTCCTCACTTCAAATTCTACATCCATCTGTCCTAATTCAGACGATAGGGATAATACTCCTTTCCCTATTCTTCCATTTGTCTTAATAATAACTCCGCCCATGCCTCCTTCCAGTGTCAAGAGACTATAGCCTGCATTTTCGATTGAGCCGGAAGTTTCGATGGATAGGGGAAGCTGAGCATAAGGCGCAGGGTTATTAAATTCATCCAACACCCTGATTCTGACGAGGGTTTCATCGTATCCGTTGCCTTCATATAACACAGAAGTGTCTTTAATAATATCAAGATGAAGCTTAGAAGAGTGGGCGAGTGTGACGCTTTTGCCTTCTTTTCCATTCCAGATCCCCTGGAACTTCCATTCCTCTCCTTCGCCTCCCCAGCCTGATACATATTTATTGAAGAGTTGTACTCCGTCGCTGAAGTTCAACTTATATCTCACCATTATATAGGCCAGCTTCAATAGATATTTCTTGGGTAGGTTCTGGAAGCCATACTCCACAGCGGCATTCAGGCATTCTTTGATTCTATCCGCTTTCTTTTTATCAAAACCTTCGTCTGTCTCCAATAAATTTCCTATTGTGTCGTCAAAGACCAATGGTCCGTGATCTAGGGAGGAGAAAGGAGAGGAGGAGAGGGAAGAGATCTTTCTTCCGTTTTTGTATACGTCAACTCTCTCTGCATTGGTAAACACCCAGATTTTGCCTCTTATTCCTCCGTTATAATCACCTATATCCATACTGGAGGATATGTGGATGACTTCATTTTTTTCTTGTCCGGAAGCCCAGAAATATGCTGCATCTTTTGGATTACGGAAACTATCCATCACCCCATGGTAACAAATTCTGTCTCCGGAGCCGAAATCTTTGTGGGTGGCGTAATCAGTCATGCACCACTCTATGGCTCCAATGTGGTCGCCGTCTTTCTTTGCGTCATTTATGACTCTTGCATGTCTCAGTGCATGCTCTTGTCGTCTCTCCCAAGTATCGAAGGACTTGGTGGGGAACATATGGCCGTTGGCTTCTGAGACTAGTAAGGGTTTATCTTGATGCTTTGTGATCTTTCCCTTTTCTTTGACACCGCTGTTGTTCCCGGTGTGGGAGAAGTCGTTGTAGCTATAGATATCTTCCAGAAGAGAACTGTTTTCAATGTATCTGACGCCGCTTGTGGGGCGTGTCGGATCAAGAGCGTGTGCCGTCTCATTAGTCTTT
Source organism: uncultured Spirochaetales bacterium (assembly GCA_945947045.1). GTDB lineage: Bacteria > Spirochaetota > Spirochaetia > Sphaerochaetales > Sphaerochaetaceae > Ornithospirochaeta. The sequence goes on from CAMEXG010000087.1 coordinate 1,555, forward strand.
TTGTAGAATTCATCATCATCCTGGGACTCATTAATTCTAACGCCCCAGATAATGACGGAAGGATGATTTCTATATTGGAGAACCATTTCTTTAGTATTGATGATGGCTTTTTCCTTCCATTCTTTATCTCCGATATGTTGCCAGCCTGGAATTTCAGTGAATACCAGGAGACCAAGTCTATCGCACTCTGAAATGAAGTGCCTGCTCTGAGGATAGTGGCTTGTCCTTACAATATCGCATCCCAGCTCCTCTTTTAGAATTCTTGCATCCATTCTCTGCATTCTCTCAGGGGCTGCATATCCAATATATGGCCAAGCTTGGTGACGGTTTAGACCTTTAAGAAATACTTTCTCTCCATTGATATATAAGTCTTTGCCTTTTGTCTCTACTGTCCTGAAGCCAAACTCCGTAGTGTTCTCGTCAATTACTTCACCCTTGATCAATAGAGTCGAAAGCAAGGTATATAACTTGGGAGAGGAGGGAGACCAAGGGGAGACGGAAAGAGAAGAGAGAGTCAAGGAACTTTCTTTTGTCTCTCCTTCTATTATTACTCTATCATTGTCGAAGACCGAGTATCTTATAGAGTATTCACTTTCGCTCTCGATATCATATTCCACCCTAAGGGAGGAAAGAGTAGGAGAAGAGACGAAGACATCTTTTATATAGCTCTTGTTTTTCTTTATTAAAAATACGTCTCTATATATACCGCTATATGTAAGGTAGTCTATTACAAAGCCAAAGGGAGGCGTGTTACAGGATTCCCTGCCGTCGACTTTCAATACTATCTCGTTTTCGCCTTTCTTTATAAACTCTGTCACTTCATAAGTAAAAGAAGTGTATCCAGAGTAATGAGTACCTATTTCCTTCCCGTTGAAATAAAGAGTTGCAATATGGGCGACACCCTCAAAGAGAAGGAATATTCTTTTATCCAGATCTTCCTCTTCTAATACTATTGTCTTTTTATAACCGGAGACCATTTCATAGTAATCAGGAGAGCTGTAGTGAAGAGGAAGAAGGGAAGGATTATGAGGTATTCTCACTTCCTTCGCCTTCTCGAAACCCTTTGTATAATCATCAGTAAAAAGCCAGTTGTCATTAATCTTTGTCATATTCCGATGATAACACGCTACTCTGAGAGTGTGATATAGCATCTTTATTTTTCTTTATAAAACAGGGCCCTCAGGGAGTTGGCTACAGCCAAGAGGCTGACTCCAGTGTCGGCAAAGACAGCGATCCACATATTTGCAACGCCCATCAACGCCAGGATAAAGACTATGGCTTTGACAAGAAGACTTAAGATAATGTTTTCCTTTACTATTACTTCCGTCTTCTTTGCAATGGAGATGGCTCTAGGAATCTTATTGATGTCATCATCCATGATTACAGAATCAGAAGCTTCAATGGCACTGTCGCTGCCAACCCCTCCCATGGCAATTGCAACGTCGGCGGAAGCTAGGGTAGGAGCATCGTTTATTCCATCTCCCACATACATCAGTGTTCCTTCTTTCTTTATTTTCTCAACCATATTGAGTTTATCCAAAGGGAGAAGTTCTCCATAGCCTTCGTCCATTTCAAGCTTTTCCCTTGTATCCTCGACAATCTCTTTTCTGTCTCCGCTGAGAATAATAAGCTTATTGACTCCCAGCTTTTTCAGCTTGGCCATAGTAGACTTCGCCTGGCTCTTGATTTTGTCAGATATTACATAGACGCCAAGGAGTCTGTCCTCTTCTGTGACATAAACTAGAGTTCCTTTGTCTTCTATCTTCGGGAGACCCTCCATTAACTTGGAGTTGCCGACTTTTACTCTCTTTCCATCAACAATACCTTCAATTCCTATACCTTTGATGGTGGTGACTTCCTCTGCTTTTTTTACCTCTCCCTCTTCAAGAGCCAAGAGGGCGGTGGCAATAGGATGCGTAGACTCCGCCTCCAGTGATTTGGCGATAGTTGCGAGATGCTCCTTTGATGTAGAGAGGTTTTTGATACTTTGGACAGAGAATACTCCTTCAGTAAGTGTCCCCGTCTTGTCAAAAGCGACGGAAGAGATATGGGCCATCTTCTCCAGTGCATCGTCACCTTTAATAAGAACGCCGTTCTTTGCACCGGCACCCATAGCTGCAAAGTATGTAAGTGGGACTGAAAGAACAAGAGCGCAAGGACAGGATATTACAAGTAACATGGCGGCTCTATAAACGCTATCACTGAAACTTACACCGAAAAGCGGCGAGATCAGGGCCAGAAGCAGGGCGGAGAGACAGACAAGAGGTGTGTAATAACGGGAGAAGACTGAAATAAACTTCTCGCTTCCCGCTTTCTTGCTCTCTCCGTCTTCTACCAGCTTCATAATCTTGGAAGCAGTGGAGTCTTCATACTCCTCTGTGGATTTTAAAATAAGAGTAGAGTCACCGTTGACGGAACCAGATAAAACTTTGTCTCCCTTCTTGACTTTTACAGGAACACTCTCTCCTGTAAGAGCCCTTGTGTCGATAAAGCCTTCGCCACTGTCGACAATTGCATCCAAGGCGATTTTTTCACCGCTTTTGACTCTGAATATGGATCCTTTCTCCACTTCCTCCGGTTCTATTTCTTTCCATTCGCCGTTTATTAATACTTCAACGCCTTCAGCCTCCAAATCCAAGAGCTTACCGATAGAATCCCTGCTCTTGTCTGTTGCTTTGTCTTGGAAGTATTCACCTACTTGATAGAAGATCATTACTGCAGCTGCTTCTTCAATGTTATTTGTACAAAGAGCTGCTATAGTCGCCAGGGACATAAGGAAGTTTTCATCAAAGACCTTTCCTTTTAATATATTCTTGAAAGCCTTCAGTATTACATCATAACCTGCAACAATATAAGAAATTATTGCAAGTATAGGCAGAGAAAATATATAGGCTGAGACAAGAAGGAGTATGGAGAATATAGCTCTTTCCAGAGTATAACTCTTCTTTTCTTCTATGTTTGAGGTGTGGAAAGAAACCGAAGAAAAGCTTTTTCCTATTTTGATTATTTCCTTTTCGCTTAGAGAAGAGGAGACATGAAGCCTACCTTTCTTATCGAAGAAAGCTTTCTTTGCACGGTTCTCTTTTTCCAAGGCCTCCAACAGTTTTTCTTTATCATTTTCGGCTATCGTCAAGGTAAATACATAGTTCTTGACTTCTTCAGAAAGAAACTTTATGTCTTCTTCTGCTTCTTTTGAGAGTCTTATAATCTCATTGTCGTTAAGAGTGGTGGTAAGAGTAAGCTTTCCTTTGGGATAGTTAAAAGAGACATCCTTTATATTGGGATTGCTTCTTAGTTTTTCTTCAACTTCCAAAGCACACTCTTCACAGTCGATCTCAACTCTGTAAGTTTTCTTAACCCAGTCATCTTCATCTAAGAAGACTATCTCGTCTTCTATTTCTTTTGCTTTTTCTTTAATCGAGTCAATAGAAAGAAGAGTTGTCACTGTAAGCAGTTTTTTCTGAAAATTAAAAGAGGCATCCATAATATACTTGTCTTTTTTCAACCCCTCCTGGACTTCCATTGCACAGTGGGCGCAGTCGATGTCAGCCTTCAGCTTGATAGTAGTGTAGTGGGCGGAAGCTTCTATAGCTTTCTCGACCTCACTTAGAGCCGAGGTTGATTCCAACATCAGATAATCCTCTGAATATTCCCTCTTTTTAATTATTCCGCTTCTTAGGGCTTCTTCGACTTTTTCTTTATTGACTTTATTTACTGGATAAAATAATCTCATGATACCTCCAATATATGAATATCTGCTCATATATTCATACAATTGAAGAATGAAGTCAAGTCGAATATTAAATTTTAGATAAATAGTTGTCGTTTATTTAATATTTGATTAACAATTCTTTAGTAAATAAGAAATGATTATGGAAAATAAGAAGAGTAAATAGATGAAAAGAGTAATAAAGTATTTGATTGCATTAGTTGTCATTGCCTTGGCTTTTTTTGCTGTAGCTTGGTTTTATTCCACAAGGGAAGTGGAGACTTATACTTCGCCTTTGACTCCTGTGGAAGTAACGGTCCCCTTAGTCAGGAATATAAAGGAAAGCTATACAGTCTTAGGGTATGTTGAAGCTGAAGCCATGGTTCCGGTTGTACCTTTTGTTTCCGGTACAATTACCGAGTATTATGCAGAAAATGACATGAGAGTGAAGAAGGATCAGGTCCTTGCAGTCATCGATACTGAGCCATATGAACTACAAGTAAAACAGGCCCAGGCCGCGTATCTAGCGTATGAAGCTACATTTGAAAGGGTCTCGGCCCTATACGAAAAGGGTGCCGCCACTAAGCAGAACTATGATGAAGTCAAAGCACAGAGGGACGCAGGAAAGGCTCAATATGAATTGGCTCAGCTCCAACTCAGCTACTGTTATGTAGATTCTCCTGTAGACGGCACTATTCTTATGTCCAACGGTGCCGTAGGTTCCATCGGCACCTCTGAAAGCCCTATAGCCGTGATAGCTGATCTGGATAAGCTTGTTGTAAACGTAAATGTACCGGAGAAGTATTATCATCAGATAAACTCTAATAAGGACAAATTGAGAATAAATGTCTTGAGGGAGGCAGGAGATGAAAAGCTGTCGACTTGGGCGACACTGGTTTCCGTTTCTCCATATATCGATCCAAGTACAAAGACATTTAAAGTAAAAGTAAGATTGGACGGAGATGTATCGTTATTCAGACCAGGAATGATGGTAAGCGTGGAGATTATATACAACGAAGAAGATGTTCTTTCCCTTCCTCAAAGTATCAAGAAACTTGATGGCAGTGTATATATTGTAACTAAAAACGAAGAAGGTGTTGATGTTGCAAAGTATTTGGAACTGCCTACTATCCTGGAGGATGACGACTTCTTCCAGGTTGAAGAGAAATATAGAGGTGTAAACTTTATATACAGAGGACAGACGATGGTTCTGGACGGAGAACCCGTAAGCGTTACCGAGGGCTATTGATATGACGATTTCCAAGTTTTCTGTACGTCATCCCGTAGTAATCGGAATGATACTAATCGCTCTCTCCCTCTTCGGCATATTCAGTATTTCAACAACAAATGTCGAGTTTGTAAGCGAAATAAACATGCCCCAGGTATATGTCGTCTCTGTTTGGCCTGGTGCAAGCAGCGAAGACATTGAAAAAGAAGTCATAAATGTGTTGGAAGATGATTTCGTCACTCTTCCTGATTTCAGGTCAATTTCATCTTCCGCCTCAAATAGTGTAGGAATAACTATCATAAGTTTTGCTGATGGTATTAATCCTGAAGACAAAATCCAGGATGTCAGAGACAGAATCAGGGAACTTGAAGACGATCTGCCGGATGACCTATCTGGCTTACCCCAGTGTATGGTGGGGGGATCTGCAATGCTCAGCACCGCAACTTTCGCCGTCTATGGCGGAGAGGACCTGGGTGCTGTATCACAATATGTACTGGATACACTGAAGCCTCGCATTACACAGATTGACGGGGTATCGAAGATAGATGTATCGGGCACGGCAGAAGCAAGAGTCAGTGTCACCTTGAGGATAAAAGATTTGGAGAGTAAGGGAATAAATCCTCTTGCTGTATACCAGATGCTTGGTTACTCAAATAATTCCATTCCTCTTGGTTCTTCTATGTATGAAATGAAGAAAGTAAACCTTAAGTATGACGGATCATTCTCTTCTTTGGACGATATCAGAAATCTTCCTGTCGGTGCTACAAAAGAGGGTCAAATCATTAGGCTCAGCGATGTAGCGGATGTATCTATTTCTTATCCTGAAAGAGATTACTACGTAAGAAGTGAAGGAGAAGATGTAATTGTGGTGGATGTCTTCAAACGAAGTGACGGAAACGCCATCAAGATTACAGACCAGATTGAAAAAATCCTTGAAGAGTGCGAGAAGGAGACGGGCGGCGCAATCAAGTTTAAGATGATTGCTGAAGATAAGACCACTGTCACAAACTCTCTTAGTACCGTTATACAGTCAGGTGTTATGGGAATAATCATCGCCATTCTGGTTATCTTCTTATTTCTTAATGATATAAGAGCTACAATGGTAATAGGAGTCTCCATTCCACTCTCCATCTTCTTTACTTTCATCGGTATGAAGCTCATGGGACTAACTGTAAATATTCTCTCCATCTCTGGTATGGTTGTAGCCCTGGGCTCAATAGTCGATGCTTCCATCGTCGTCATTGACGAGACATATAGGTATTATCAAGCGACAAAGAACGGGAATGCTTTATATAATGTCACCCAGTCCATTGACAACGGTACTGATAAAGTAGGTATGTCTGTTCTAGGATCCAACCTTACTACTGTTGTCGTCTTTATTCCTATCACCATGATCTCAAGTCTTGTAGGAAAACTTCTTCATGATGTATCGATCACCTTTATGATCAGTATTCTCGCTTCATTGATTGTAGCCTTGATCTTCGTTCCTTGGCTCATGAAGAAGTTCTTGAAGGAGGGTGACGAATATAGAGTACCGAAGAACAAAAGTATTGTTGTAAAAGGTGTAGATAAACTGGAAAAGGGATATAACATCGCCCTAAAGAGAGTCCTTAAAGACCCGTTTTTCATTATTCTGTTGTCTATAGGTATTCTTTTTGTTAC
>CAMEXG010000088.1 GCA_945947045.1 uncultured Spirochaetales bacterium
GCTCACCTCTATGAGAACGATAAGGCTACCATCACTCTTAATGTTCTTTCTGAAGCAGAAGTAAAGGCTGCTGCAAAGAAGGCTGCAGAAGAGGCTAAGGCAAAGGCAGAAGCTGAAGCAAAAGCTAAGGCTGAGGAAGAAGCAAAAGCAGAAGCAGAGGCAGCTGCAAGTGCAGAGACAGAAGCACCTGTAGAGGGCTAATTTCATATGGCAGAGTCACAGGAAAACTCATCCAAAATTAGGATGCTACCTCATGATGATGAAGCGGAACGTGGTGTTCTTGGGGCTCTTTTGTTAAACTCAGAGGTCTGGGACACTGTATCGTCAAGTCTCGAGGCCTCTGATTTTTATTCACCTTTCAACAGTAATATCTTCCAAGCTATCTCCGATATTATGGAGAGGGAAGGCTTGAAGAGTTTTGACGGTCTTATTCTCGTAGACTATCTTAAAAGAAAGAACCTTCTTGATAAATGTGGCGGTGTCGGGTATATCGCGCAGCTTACAAATATCCAGGTGGTTACATCCAACATCTCAAGATATGTAGAGATAGTTCAGGATGCATCTAAGAGAAGAAGACTGTTTAGTGTTTCTACATCTTTGGAAAAAGATGTTTTTGATCCTTCCGTTAATATCGACGATTCTTTGGACCAAAGTTCTAAGATTCTTACAGATGCCCTTTTAAAGGGAATTAAAGAGAAATCTTTTGAGTATTCTCTTGGCCGTATTTCCCAGTTTACTTTTGAAGAAATAACAAAAAAGTTGGAAGGAACCGCGGAAATCGATAGAATCGAGACAGGTTTCGATGTCCTTGATAAATATACTAACGGCGGATTTGCAAAGGAAGAGTACATAATTATAGGAGCACGTCCTTCTATCGGTAAGACAGCTTTTGCTCTCAGCATGATGTACAACATGATGAGGAATAATAAGAAGATCGCATTTTTTTCTCTGGAAATGCCTGCTAAATCAATAGCCATGAGACTCTTTGCCATCGACAGTAAAGTTGAGCTTGCCAAGATTATTAAGGCTCAGTTTATCGGAGATGAGTTTGAACGTATTATGGATAGCTGCGGCCGCTTATATGATTATAGTGATAATATGTACATCGTGGATGTACCTAATATTTCTTTGACAGAGTTAAGAGCCAAGGCCAGGATTCTGAAAAAAGAGAAGAATATCGATTGTATCGTAATCGACTATATCGGTCTCATATCCGTTCCTTCTTCATATGCAAGTCAGAAAAAGTTCGAACAGGTTTCTATGATATCGCTGGCATTGAAGCAGCTTGCAAGAGAGTTGAAGGTTCCTGTTGTAGTTCTTTGTCAGGTAGGACGAGAAAGTGAAGAGCAGGCTCCTATCCTATCTAACTTGAGAGACTCCGGATCTATTGAGCAGGACGCTGACGTAGTATGCTTTTTGCATAGAAAAAAGAATCTTACGGAAGAAGAGAAGCAGAGAAACCTTAAAGACTCTCAGGGTAGGGCTAACATCCAGGTTACTCAGTTTATCGTAGCAAAGAACCGTAACGGTGAAACAGGTACCTTTAAGATTGGATACAACGGTCCTCTTACTTACTATAATGATGTTGATCAGAGCTCTGAGTTCATTGACTACGAACAGAAAGTTCCAGCAAAGAAGTAAGCTAGAAAAACAGAGTCTCAACAAGACCCCAGGCATTCATCATAATGATCAAAGTCCAAGCGATTACCATACCTGAAATATGGAGTACAAGGTATGTATTGGGCTTGAGAGGTCTATTTACCACCATTTCTGCGATAGTAATAAGCATCTGCCCTCCATCAAAAGTTGGGACAGGAATCAAGTTTCCTATGGATATTGAGATACTTATTATGGATATTAGATATAGTAGCGTCCTTATTCCGCTTCTGCTGCTTTCAGAGAATGCAAGGGTAGAGATACGCCCTATGTTTTTAGCACTAGTAAAAGGCCCGCTTATTACTTCCAATGCTTCTTTAAAGTTAAAGCTTAATAGCTTGATTAATGCTGCTGCAGTTCGTTTCGAAAGATCAAGTGTTTTAATAAAGGCAGTGTGAAATGGGGTGGAGGAATCAGGGGAAACTCTGTAGTTTGTTTCCCAGGCAAAGGGAAAGCTACTTCCTTCTATTCTAACTTCTTTTCGACCATTTACTCCTTCAAAGACCAAGTCGTAAGTATCGCAATCAAGTAAATATAAGTCGTAAGTCCATTGGATTTTATGTCCATTGGCTTCTATGAGTATGTCGCCTGTTTCTATTCTTTCATCTTCGCTCCTGCCTACGACAGGTTTCTCCAGATTTGCAATTCCATAGCTATAACCGCTGTCTATAACAGTTGGTGAAACATTGACGACAACCTCTCTTTCGTCTCTCAATAATTTGAGTTCCACCTCTTTACCATTTTGTTGAGCTAGCCATGATGTGAAGTCTTCCCAATCAATAAATGTTTTCTCTTTAGACGAGAGAATAATATCACCTTTCACTATGGCTTCTTGTTTGACATCTGAAGCATAAAGTGATGAGTAATCGGAGATAGGTGCCACAATGAGGCTATGGCTTACCCTATTAACAGGAATAGAGGATACAATTGATAATAGAAGAAAAGCCAACAAGAAGTTGGTGAAGGGACCAGATAGAAATATTAGAAACTTTCTCCATGGACTGATTGCAAAGAAAGAACCTTTCTCTGCAGAATTAATCTTCTTACTCTTATTTGATAGAGCCACCGTCAGATCTTCGGAGCCTCCAAGTCTACAGTAGCCCCCAAAAGGAATTAAAGAAAGACGAAACTCTGTTTTCTTACCCCAGTGCCTCCAAATGACAGGACCTATTCCGATACCGAATACTTCAACTTCAGCGCCAAGGGTTTTGGCTGCAAAATAATGTCCAAGCTCATGGATTAATAAAACAACTCCTGTAGCTAGGAGTCCGATAATTAGGTAGAGAACATAGAGAAGTAAGTCTATCATAGAGCCTTTCTTGCAATTATTCTTGCACTTCTGTCTTTTTCCATGGTCTCTTCATAATTTGACACTTTTTCTTTAAAGGTAGGATCCTCTATGGTTGTTTTCACTATTTCACTGATTCGTGAGTATGGAATTAAACCTTCCATGAACGCATTGACTGCAACTTCATCAGCCGCGTTATATGCGATAGTAGCGCTGCCATCTATCTCAAGAGCCTTATAGGCAAGAGAGAGTAAGGGGAAACGAAGAGTATCAGGTTTCTCAAAAGTCAGGTTGAGATTTGAGAAAGATAGAGGGGAAACAACATTTCTTAGCTGTAGTTTTTCATCAGATAGAGCGGAAATAATAGGCAGTGTCATATCTGGAGGAGACATTTGGGCATAGACGGCACCTTCTTGTGTCCTTACCATTGAGTGCACTACAGACTGTCTGTGTACGGTGACTTCAATATCTTCTGGCTTGAAGTCAAAGAGAAAAGAGGCTTCTATTACTTCTAATCCCTTGTTTGCAAGAGTAGAGGAGTCAATAGTAATCTTTTTTCCCATTTTCCATGTAGGATGATTTAAAGCTTCTTCAACTGTAACATTTTCCAAGTCCATTCTATCCACAAAGGGACCACCGGAAGCTGTAATAACCAGTGATGATGCTTTATGTCCCTTTAAAAGGTTATAGATAGCTGAGTGTTCGCTGTCTACAGGGATAATCCTTACGTTTCTTTTCATGGCCTCTTTAAAGATCCAAGTACCACCCATAACAACAGACTCTTTGTTTGATAGTGCAATGTCTATGCCGCATTTTATAGCAGTGACAGTGGCGAATAAGCCGTCTGCACCTGCAATTGCATTTAATACAATATCTGGACGGGTTGATTCAAAAAAATCTTCAAGACCGGAATTCTCTATTGGATCTGTAATGAGAGTAGGGCAGTTGAATTCATTACCAAGTAGAGAAAGTTTCGCAATGTTTTTGTGGGCTGTAATACCGACGACAACAAAGCCAGGATTATTATTTCTCAAATAATTGAGACATGTGGTGCCTATACTACCTGTGGAACCAAGGATGACTACTCTTCTCATACTCATACCAATAGCTCGTAAAGCATAGTGAAGATTGGAATAGCGATGGATAGAGAATCGATGCAGTCAAGCATTCCACCTCTTCCTGGTATGACTACTCCGGCATCTTTTACCCCGGCGCTTCTTTTAAGCATAGACTCAAAAAGATCACCGAATGTACCGAATACTGCAGTAGGTAAGGCAATAATAAACATCTTTAAAGGAGTTGTATTAAACATTTTTGGAAAGATGATCAGTAATATTGTCATTACTAAAGCTATACCTACAGTGCCGCCTACAAAGCCTGCAATAGACTTATTTGGTGAGCATTTAACAATGCCCTTGTTGTTCTTGCCGAAAAGCATTCCGCTGAAATATGCCATTGAGTCTGAGCCAAATACTATGGCGAGGAATATCAATATTGCGTTTGCATTTGGATAAAGAAAGCATAGTCTTATGGCATATACCATAAAGAGGCTAGGGTAGCATAACGTAAGACAAGTTGCGGCTATTCTTTCTATGGAGCCCTTAAAATTGTCTTTTGCTCCGTTGATTACTTCCATTAAAAAAGCAAAGCCTAAAAAAGCAGCCAAGACAAAGGCTATTAGGTTGTCAATATGGATGAAATGATTATTAATAAGTTCGATCACTGGAAGTAAAATACCTAGGTATCCAGTAAAAGGAAGGTCAATTTTCTTTTTCAGGATATTATTGTGGAGTTCCCATGTACCAATAGCATTTACTCCGATAATAATAAAAGCAAAGGCAAGATGATCCATATAGGGAAGAAACACGATAGAACAAATAATAATAGGTAGTGCAATGACAGCTGTCATCACTCGTGTTTTTAGAGAACTACTCACTTTATTAATCCCCCGTATTTTCGTGTTCTAGATTGGAAATCAGAAAGGATAGTGTCTACCATGTTTTCATCCCAATCCGGCCATAGTTTATCATAAAAACCAAACTCTGAATAATTTGATTGTAATAATAAGAAGCCACTTAGTCTCTCTTCTCCTGCGCTTCTGACTATCATATCAGGAAGAGGGACCGAGGGGTTGTCTACAAAAGAGAGAAGTGTTTCAGGAGAAAAAGAAGTAATACCTGCCTCCAAGGCTTTGTTCGCAGCCCTAGAGATTTCATCCCAGCCTCCATAGTTTATGGCAAGCTGAACTGTAAGGGTGGAATTATTCTTTGTCGCTTCTACAGCTTTCATGAGACCATTGTATGCCTGATTAGGTATTCCTTCTTTATTTCCTAAAAACAGAATCCTGATATCAAGCTTGTTAAATTTAGGAATATTGGCCTGAACTTGCATAGATAAAAGACCCATAAGATAATTCACCTCATCTTTGGGTCTTTTCCAATTTTCAGTAGAGAAACAATAGAGGGTGAGGAATCTTATTCCGTTTTTGATGCATCCTTTAGCGACCCTTTCGGCGGCATAAGCCCCTTCTTTGTGTCCATCGGTTCTTTTCAGGCCTTTTTGCTCAGCCCAACGACCATTACCGTCCATTATGCACGCAAGATGATTAAGATTCCCCACAATTACCTCGTTAGATCTCCATGATTTCCTTTTCTTTTGTCTCTGCAACCTTGTTGATGTCTGCGATGGCAGAATCTGTCAGCTTCTGGATCTTTGTTTCTCCATCCTTCTGCTGATCTTCAGAGATATCGCCTGCCTTCTGCATCTTCTTCAGCTCTTCCATAGCGTCACGGCGGATATTTCTGACTGCGACTCTGGATTGTTCTGCTGTAGCTTTTGCCTGCTTTGCAAGTTCTTTTCTTCTTTCAGCTGTAAGGGCAGGGAAGTTGACTCTGATAAGCTTTCCGTCATTGTTTGGGTTGAGACCAAGTTCTGACTTCTGGATAGCTTTCTCGATTGCAGGAAGAACTGTCTTGTCCCATGGCTGGATGACAACCATTCTTGCTTCTGGAACAGAAATGGATGCAACCTGGGAAAGTGGAGTCTCTGCACCATAGTATTCGACTTTGATCTTGTCGAAGAGGGCGGCAGAAGCTCTTCCTGTTCTTAACTGGGCATAGTCAGCCTGAAGGCTGGCTACGCTCTTTTTCATCTTTTCACTGCAGTTGTTGATTACGTTCTGCATGACTTCTCCTTATTTGAGACCTGCCATAAAGACACTGTAGGAAACAAGTTCGATCTTTGCTCCTACAGCCTTTCCGCAATCAGCGATTGCCTGAGAGACGCTCTTGGAGTCGTCCTTGACAAATGCCTGATCGAGGAAACAAACATCTTTGTAGAGCTTTGAAAGTTTTCCTCTTACGATGCCTTCTTTGACCTTGTCTGGCTTGGAAGCGAGCTTTTCATCCTGAGCGACCTGTGCTCTGAAGATGCTGAGCTGCTCTTCTTCATATTCCTTTGGAACAACAGAGTCACAGAGGTACTGTGGCTTATATGCTGCTGCATGGAGAGCGAGGTCATGTGCAAGTTCCTTGACGCTGTCATTATCAAATGCTGCACTGTTGTCAGCCTTGAGGATGACGGAGACTGCAACTGCACCTTCACCGTGAACGTATGTTGAACAATATCCATTCTCTGGAATATCTGTAACTGTGAAGGATACAAGGTTCATGTTCTCTTTAATGATAGCGATAAGTCCATCGACCATGCCCTTGAGTTCATCGTTTGGTTCTGTATAACCTTTTTCGAGGATAACAGAGCAGAGATCGTCACCAAGCTTCTTGAAGTCATCGTTCTTAGCAACAAAGTCTGTTTCACAGGAAAGTGAAAGCATGACGACCTTCTTTCCGTTGCTCTTAACAAAGACTCTACCGTTTTCTGTTGCTCTGTCCTGTCTCTTTGCAACTGCTGCAAGTCCCATTTCCTTAAGGATCTTTTCAGCGCCGGCGAAATCTCCGTCAGCCTGAGAGAGAGCCTTCTTGCAGTCCATCATACCTGCTCCAGTGATATCTCTGAGCTTCTTTACATCTGCTGCTGAAATAGCTGCCATAGTTTTGTTCTCCTTATACTGCGGATAAATTACTTGTTGAAGTATTCCTCTTCGTCGGAATCTTCTTCTTCCTCTTCCTTCTCTTCACTTGGTGTGTAGTTGGAATAGTCTTCGATGATCTCATCCTTCTCTTCTGGAGTTGGATTAGCTTCTGCCATTTCTTCCTCATCTTCGAGGGATTCGATGATCTGGATGCCAGCTTCACTGTCTGCGTCGATTACAGCGTTAGCGATAATCTCGACAAAGAGAGAAATAGCTCTGATAGCATCATCGTTGCCAGGAATTGGATATGTGATGTCTGTAGGATCACAGTTTGTATCTACGACTGCGATGACTGGGATACCAAGTCTCTTTGCTTCAGCAACTGCAAGAGCTTCCTTCTTTGTGTCGATGACAAAGAGTGCACCAGGAAGATCCTTCATGTCCTTGATACCGCCAAGGTCTCTTTCAAGCTTAGCCATTTCTTTTGTGCGGAGAGCGACTTCCTTCTTTGTGAGGGAATCGAATGTTCCGTCAGCCTGCTCTCTTTCAAGCTTCTTAAGCTTTGCAACAGACTTCTTGATTGTTGTGAAGTTTGTAAGCATACCGCCAAGCCATCTGTTGGAGACGTAAGGCATACCACATCTCTTAGCTTCTGTCTCGATAGCCTGCTGTGCCTGCTTCTTTGTACCGACGAAAAGAATCTGCTTGTCGTTCTTTACCTGAGCTCTAACTGCTTCGTAAGCTTCAACGATACAAGCACTTGTCTTCTGAAGGTCGATGATATGGATTCCGTTTCTTTCTGTGAAAATGAAACGAGCCATCTTTGGATTCCATCTTTTTGTCTGATGGCCGAAATGTACGCCTGACTCAAGCAGGCTCTTCATTGTTACTACTGCCATAGTAGTCACTCCTTTCGCAAACCCTTTTTACTTGGAATAATCCAAGTTTCGGTTCCCTTGCACTAGATCTCTTCCATACGGAAGGAAATTCGGCTGCTACGCAACCTGTTGTATGCTACAACATATAAAATATGACATCAAGGGGATATTGTCGGTGTTTTGTGAATAATTGTTGGCAAATTTCCGAATCTACGTGTAACATATAGCTGAGTATTTTGTTAACAAATGGAATATAACCTTCTAGGTTTTATTATATTATCCGTAATACGGAGGGA
>CAMEXG010000089.1 GCA_945947045.1 uncultured Spirochaetales bacterium
TGGATCAGAGTATTCAATCTTAGCCATGCATATATCGAATGATAGATTCATTCGTACTGCATGTTTCAGAATTCTTTTATCCACTCTCTCCGTTTTTGGAGATAGCATTAACTGACCATCTCCTATATCAATTCAACTCAATGCACTTAGTTTTTAAATACTCAGCCCAGAAGTCATTCCCTTTTTCACTGAAATGAACACCGTCATCAGCCATGTATTCCTTTATTCCACTTCCATCAGATTCATTCATTTCAGAAGCGATATCCAAGAAAATAAATATTCCCGGATGCTTTGAATTATACTCAGAAACCAAGCCTTCTATAATGGTGTTGCATAGCGCTATTTTTCGATTTAGATGTAATAATTTCGGATTCGATAGTCCTGTAATAGTCTGTATATACGCTCTCTTTACTTTTAGCTCAATGATCCGGTCCAATAACATCCTATAATCGTCTTCAAAGGTTTCATAAGAGAAATCATCATAGGATACGTCGTTGCCGCCTACGGCAATAAAAAGGGATTCTGGCTTTATGTCCTCCAACACATCCAGTCTCTTTCTCACGCCTCTCACGACTTCTCCTCCCACTCCCAATCCAAGTACTGTTTTATCCTTCGGATGAAAATATGCGTTACAATCAAAGAGCGCGACACGGGAGTCCCCCATAAACACAAAATCGCCTTCTTTTTCCTTGTTTTCATCGATCCACCCCTGATAATCAAAATAAGTATCAGGATGAATTTTATTTCCTTCAGGAACACAAGAAAAAAGAGAGAATAAAAGTATAAAAACAAGAGAGCAAAGAATAAGTTTTTTCATATCTATCATGTTAACACATTGTAGATGGCACACAATGAAAAACGGAACAAAAGCATTAAGTTTTTATAAAGAAAAAAATAGCACCTACTTATTAATACAAGTGTACTATCATGCTGATTTACTTTCTTTGTGAAAGGAAAAACACCTTCTATGTTTCTTATGCTTAAATATAGTTCTTTCTTTTTTATGAAGATAACTTGAAAAACTGACCCCCAGACTCATCCTAAAGAGAGGACAGATATCCTTTTATTGAGAGGATTATAGATGAGATAATTATCGAAATGGGATTTCAGTTACATAAGCTCATATCGTAAAAAAAATTCCCTGAAGTCATTTGACCTCAGGGAGATAAACATCAGACAGCTGGTACATAACCACCGAGAAGCTTCGGAATTATGAGAGAGATATCTGGAATGAAGGAAACAAGCAAGAGGGCGATGATCATACATCCATAGAATGGAATAGTCGCCTTTACTACCTTCTCAAGCGGTGTCTTACCTACAGCGGAGCCAATGAAAAGAACAGCTCCTACAGGAGGTGTCAAGAGACCGATACCGCAGTTAAGAACAACCATGATTCCAAACTGGATCGGGTCGATTCCACATGTCTTTGCAATAGGAAGAAGGATAGGAGTAGCAATCAAGATGATTGGAGCCATATCCATGATACATCCCAAGACAAGAAGAATAAGGTTCAAGAGAAGAATCAAGATTATTCTATTTGAAGTGAGGGATGTAATTGCATTTGCAGCGATATCAGGAATATGGAGATATGTAAGACAATATCCAAATACAGCCGATGTAGAAATAAGGATAAGGACGATTGAAAGTGTACTTACACACTCGTCAAGAGCCTTCCAAACTCCCTTCCAATCAAGTCCCTTATAGACAAATACAGAGACGATAAGAGAGTAAATGACTGCAATAGCTGCAGACTCTGTAGCTGTAAAGAAACCTGCTACGACTCCGATGACAACGATGACGACTGCTGCAAGAGCCCAGATAGATGTCTTAAGCTGCTTTAAGAATCCAATGATAGAGAACTTGTCTCCCTTTGGATAGTGACGCTTAACAGAGATGACATAGCTTCCGATCATAAGAGTAAGTGCCAATAGAGCTCCTGGCAGATAACCAGCCAAGAACAATGAACCTACACTGATGCCGCCTGCTGTTGTTGCATAAATAACCATGTTGTGGCTTGGCGGGACCAAGAGACCTTCACAGCTGGAGGTAATAGTAACAGCAGTTGAGAAGTCTGAATCATAACCCTCGTCAACCATCATAGGAATAAGGATGGAACCAAGAGATGCTGTATCAGCACTTGCTGATCCGCTTATACCTCCGAAGAAGTAGGAAGCAACGATATTTACCTGAGCCAGTCCTCCTCTCATCCAACCTACACAGCTGTTTGCAAGGGCGATAAGCTTATCTGAAATACCGCCGGAGCCCATCAATACACCCATTGTGATGAAGAATGGAACAGCCATAAGAGAGAAAGAGCTGATTCCCTTGACCATAAGTCTACATACTTCTACAAGAGGCTTGCCAAGAACGGTAAGACAAGCTGCAGAAGCGAGACCTACTGCATATGCAATAGGGAAGCGCAAGAAAACCATGAGGAAGAATCCACCGAGAAGAACTATAGTAGCCAATGTATTGGTATCCATTATTTAACCTCCTCAACCTGTATTCCACAGATTTTCTTCACGTCTGTATAAAGTGCCTCGAATTCAAAGACGATCATCGCTATTCCTGCAAGAGGAACAGGAAAATACATCCAGAACTTACTAAGCCAAGTGATAGAAATGTACTTACCACGAGCACCGAGAGTTGTTGTATATTTCCAGCCATAAAATAGCATAATGAATCCAAGGATCATTACCGCTACATCTGCAATGATGTCAGAAATATTTAAAACCTTCTTAGGAAGATACCTATCGAAAGCAGTCATTCTTATATGAGCACCGCGTCTGATGGCAAGAGCGGCAGAAAGAACAGCCATATAAGACATAAGAGTCAATACAATTTCCTCTGTCCATGCAGGATCGGAGAGGAAAGGAATCCATTTGTGCAGCAGTCTTCCTGCCACTGCGTAAGATGTAATCAAAATATCTGCAATAAGAAGGATTTTACAAATGAAGAGGAAAACCTTGTAAACCCAGTCATATACAGGTCTGACTTTATCCATAGTATTAAAGAATTTTTCCATAGACACCCCATTTCTTTGAATGGAAACAACATTACGGTACCGCCTGGGCAGTACCGTAATTTTTTAAAAAGTTTTTATTTTACTTAAGGTTCTTGATCTTGCTGTAAAGCTCTTCCTGTCCCTTAATGTTCTGAGCTGTAATAGCTGAGCAAGCTTCAACCCAAGGAGTCTTGTCTGCTACATCGACAACGTTGCAGCCTTCAGCCTTCAACTGAGCAAGAACTTCGTCTTCCTTAGCCTGAGAAATCTGAGCGTTGTAAGCCTGAGTTCTCTTTCCAGCTTCCATGATAGCTGCTCTCTGCTCGTCGTTGAGCTTGTTCCATGCTGTATCTGTGATGACAGCCTGGATAGCACCGAGTGTGTGACCATCGAGGATGAGGGTATTTGCAACTTCAGGGAATGCGTTTGACTTGTAGTTTGCGATTGGCTGTTCAGCACCGTCAACAACACCTGTCTGGAGAGCTGAATAGAGTTCACCGAAGGAAACGACTGTTGGAGAAGCACCGAGGCCCTTGACCATACCTGTCATGACTGGGTCGTTGGAAACACGAATCTTAAGTCCCTTGAAATCTGCGATAGATGCAACTGGCTTGACTGTGAAGAAGTGTCTGAATCCTTCTTCTCCATAGAAGATACCTCTGAGAGGAAGTCCGATTTCCTGTGGTTCGTTGAGGAACTCAGCAGCGAGATCAGAGTTAGCGAAGTTCCAGAAGTGGTCTCTGCTCTCAAATGTGAAAGGAAGAGAGAGAAGCATGGACTTCTTTGCACCATATCCTGTAAGAGCGAAAGCTGAGATTCTGGAGATATCGACAGTTGTAGCACCGCCCATCATACCGTCGAGAACGTCGTTTTCACTTCCGAGAACACCAGAAGCCTGGATGTCGATGATGACTGATCCGTTTGTAAGTGTCTCAACCTGTTCCTTAAAATACTGAGCTGTCATACCGACAATTGTATCAAGTGGGTTTACTTCTGCATAAACAAGAGTGACAGGACCATCATTTTTTGCGCCTGCAGCTTCTTTCTCGCCATTAGCGAAAACAGAGAAAACCATGAGTGCACAGAGTGCGAAAGTAATGAATTTTTTCATTTTAAATCCTCCATTTATTTGGCTCCTACGAACCAAAGTTAGATTAGATGAAGAATTTTACTCTCGCAAGTGAATCGAAAAAATGTAAAAATAATAGAAAAAAATTGAAAAAATATCGGGAGAACTACTTATCCAAAGCTCTTATCTTGTCAACAATCGCCTTATTTTCACTACTCAAGTCAGAGTATATAGGAGAAACAGCATCTTTCCATCTCTCGATTTCCTCATAGCTTGGATATGTGACTATACAACCGCTACTCAAAGCATCCCTCTTAGCTTTTTCTTCTTCCTCTCTCCATAACTCTCTTTCAAAACGCCCCGCCTCAATAGCAGCCTCTTTAATAACATCCAGAAGACCCTCATCTATTTCCGCTATCTCTTCCATGGCTTTTCTACTCATCATCATGATTTCCGGAAGTCTCATATGTTCGTCTAAGAAGACGAATCTAGCTACATCGGAGTGACCTGTATACATATATGAAGGGAAGTTATTCTCTGCTCCGTCTATGGTCTTTTTCATCAACTCGGAATAGACGCTTCCATATGGTATTTGAATCGTAGACGCCCCCAGAAGGGAAAAGATCTCCTCCATTTTATCATTTTCCTGGGTTCTTATGATTTTTCCCTGCAAATCTGAAAGAGTATCTATCTTCTCGATGGTATAAATACTTCTGGCTCCTGCATCAAACCAGGAGAGACCTATCGAGTCACCATCAAGAATAGATAAAAAATACTCTCCAACGTCACCGTCAAGAACATTCCACATATGTTCAGAGGATGAAAAAAGATATGGTAGCTGCAGGATCTGGAACTCGGGATAGAAGGCACTAAGAGTACCGATACTGATACGCATGAAATCTACGCCTCCATATTCAACCATTCTAAAAACGTCGTTTTCGCTCCCCAGTCTCCCGTCTCCATATACTTCTATCTCTATTCTGCCCCCGCTCTTCTCCTCAACCAACTGGCTGAAGTATCTTGCAGCACGGGTTGTAGGATAGTAGTCGGGCTGGTTGTCTCCATAGCGCAACACCAGAAGAGGCTCTTCTTTTTCAGCGGTTTTTTTAGCGCAGGAGAAGAGTAAGACCATAGCCAACAGACAGAGGAGAACCTTCTTCATGCCTCTCCTCCCCTATATCCCCTGCTCTTTCTGAATTCCGATGGAGTAAAACCTGTCTTTTTCTTAAAAGCCCTGCAGAAGTAACTTCCATTCTCATATCCTGTCATTCTTGCTATCTCGCTCATACTTCTCAAGGGATCCTTCAAAAGCTCCTTCGCAGCATTGGTCCTTACGTCCGAAAGATAGTCAGAGAAGTTTGTACCACTATATTTTTTAAAAATAGAAGAAAGATAAGCAGGACTTAACGAAAGCATCTCCGCTACACTATCAAGGCTTACGAAGATTGACGAATAATTCTTTTCTATCCATCTCTTTACTTTTCTTACAATCTGGGCTCCTTTCTCACCAGATTCACTTTCGTCTCCGTCTCTCAGACCTTCCAATTGTCGCTGGACTCCTATGCTGTCCAAAGCTTTTTCAAAGGCTGCAACGACCTCTTCTTTCACAACCGGCTTCAATATATAGTCGGAGACTCTCAGCTTTACAGCTTCTCTAGCATACTCAAATAGAGAATAAGCAGTAACAAATATAATCCTGCAGCCAGGATTATTTTCAAGGATGATCTTTGAGGCCTCGATTCCATTCATTTGAGGCATCTCTATATCCATTAATATTATATCGGGATTCCATAAAGAAGCCTGGGCGACAGCTTCTTTCCCGTTGTCTGCACATTGAACTGTGACACTCCCGGAAAAAGAACGGTAGAGTATATCTGATAAATGTCTCTGCTCCGGTATTTCATCATCGACAACAAGTACTTTCGTCATCAGTTCTCCTCCTTTTCAATCAACAGCGGCATCTTCATTATCACCTTTGTCCCTTCATTTATTTTGGATTCGACAGAAAATGAAGAATCAGGGGAAAGCATCTGGACTCTTGCAGCTACGTTTCCTATTCCTATATGTTCAGAACCAAGTTTCTTTTCCTTTATTCTTTCCCTCACTCTTATAAGGGTCTCTTCATCCATTCCAACCCCGTTGTCGGAAACGACGATGGAGAGCATCTGATTATGGCTTGATATAGATATCAGGACTTCTCCACCCTTTTCATTTGGAACAATACCATGGCGAAAAGAGTTCTCCACAATAGGCTGCAGAATGAATGAAGGCACCATGACTTCGTAGAGATCCTCATCCAGGGAACTCTCCCACTTAAGATTAATTTTTTCTCCGAAACGAGCCTTATATAACGAAGCCAGGGCAACTACAATCCTCAGCTCTCTTGAGACAGGCACGCTATCGCTGTTGCTGCCTAAGGCATATCTATACAACAGAGCCATAGACTCAAGCATATCTTCTGTCTTCTCCGCGCCTTCGTCATGAGCTGAAAACTTTATTACATTGAGGGTATTAAACAGGAAGTGGGGATTAATTCTGCTCCTCAGCTGCTGAAGGCGTTCTTCCTCCAATAAGCTTTGGAGGGAGAGGGACTCTTTTTCTTTCTCAAAGAGTTCTTCCTGAATAGTGTTCTTCTCCTCCAAAAGCTGAACTTGGTTTTTCATGCCATGCTTCATCTTATTGAAGGCTTTTGCCATATAGACTATCTCCAAAGCCCCCTTTTCCTTTATGTCGGGAATATTCCAATTACCTTCACCCAAAAGCTTCGACTGTTTTGAGAAGGTCCTGATACTCGTCAATAGAGAAGCCATCCCCAAAGACAACATGGCTGCAAAGATGAGGGAGAATAGAGTTATGACACTTTGAAAGCTGTCTATTTTATCATTAATGCCTTGAGTCTTTAAAAAGCTAATCTTTGTTCTAATGATGGTTTCTTCCAGAAGAGAACGCATGGTTGAGCTAAGATACTCCAAGCAATATGACAGCTTATCGTAATACACCTCAGAAGCTTTGGTTCTCTCTCCACTTGTAAGGAGATCCATTATCTCATTGCTGATGGAAAGATATGTAGAGTAGAGATTCATGGAGGAACGGGACAGCAAATACTCTTCTTTATTCTCCGAATCATACTCGACGGACAAAGAATCCAGATACTTTGTCTTTTCAATATTCCTATATCTCTCCTGGGATATAAAATCATCAATGTCACCATAGTCCCATCTAAAAGAACTATAGGCATCCACACTCTCTTCATTGAGTGAAATAAAAGAGCTCAAGTCCTGGACATGAGAGATCATATTGTTCTGAGGATACATTACATAATACTGTCTGAAAGATATAAGTCCCAGTTGAAGAAGGAAACAAATCAAAAAAGCAACCAAGGAACCATACACCCTTGAAGCTAAACTTATTCTCCTCTCTTTCATTTATCCCTCACCGTTTTATTCTAACATGTTTTTACTCTCAGGAATAATATAAACAAACAAATTCTCGTATTTCTCTTTCTTCTCTTACATTAGGCATTTATACTCAGAGCATGGAAACTAAAGTTGTTTTGGATTCCCCGACATTTAGGGATTTTACTGTTTTTGATGTTCTCTCACGTAGAAAGGCATGGAAGAGCCCTGTGATCTTTGCTTCTATTATGACGCTCTCAGCAATAATATGCTTTATTATGCATAAAGTAGACGGAGCTGTATTATTGGGTTCTGTTCTTCTTGTGGTGGGGCTTGGAATGCCCGTTGTCTATTTCCTCTCCTTCTTTCTGAACTTAAAGGAAGAAACAAAAAAACAAAAACTTAAAGACGGCAGATATGTATACACAGTGAATCTGGACTCCTCTGCCATACATGTAAGAAATGACAAGGAAGAGGCGAATTATCAATGGGACAAGGCATATAAGGCATACAGAAACTACGACGCAATATACTTATATATCACATCAGAGCGGGCATTCATCATACCTTCAGACAAGGCGGAACAAGATAAGACTTGGGATTTGATATCAAAGAAAATGAAAGATAGATGTGCTCTGATTCCCTCAAACAAAATAA
>CAMEXG010000090.1 GCA_945947045.1 uncultured Spirochaetales bacterium
TCCTTTGCAGATACGTGGACAATACCGTTGGCATCGATATCGAATGTAACTTCGATCTGAGGTACTCCTCTTGGTGCCGGAGCAATACCTTCAAGGTTGAACATACCAAGTGTTCTGTTCTGAGAAGCAAGCTCTCTTTCACCCTGAAGAACGTGAATAGATACTGCAGTCTGACCATCTGAAGCTGTAGAGAAGATCTGGCTCTTTCTTGTAGGAATAGTTGTATTTCTTTCGATGAGCTTTGTTGTTACGCCGCCAAGTGTCTCAATTCCAAGTGAAAGAGGTGTGACATCCAAAAGAAGAACGTCCTTGACATCTCCCTTAAGAATACCACCCTGAATAGATGCACCTACTGCAACTACTTCATCTGGGTTTACACCTTTATGAGGTTCCTTACCGAAGAGCTTCTTTACTGCCTCCTGAACCATAGGAATTCTTGTTGAACCACCGACAAGAACAACTTCATCGATATCGGAAGCTGTGAGTCCTGCATCTCTAAGAGCGTTCATGCAAGGAATCTTTGTCTTCTCTACAAGAGGCTCGATCATCTGCTCGAACTTAGCCCTTGTAAGCTCCTTCTGAAGGTGCTTAGGACCTGTAGCATCAGCAGTGATGAACGGGAGGTTGATAGTTGTCTGAGTAGAAGAAGAGAGAGTGATCTTTGCCTGCTCTGCAGCTTCCTTGAGTCTCTGAAGAGCCATCTTATCCTTTGAGAGGTCTATGCCATATTCTCTGTTGAAGTCAGAAACAAGCCACTCGATGATAACCTGATCGATGTTATCACCACCAAGGTGTGTATCTCCGTTTGTGCTCTTTACTTCAAAAACACCATCACCAAGCTCAAGAATTGAAATATCGAATGTACCACCACCGAAGTCATAGACAGCAATCTTCTCTTCCTTTGAAGAATCCTTGCCAAAACCATAAGCAAGGGCGGCAGCTGTAGGCTCGTTGACGATTCTCTTTACTTCCAATCCAGCGATTCTTCCTGCATCCTTTGTTGCCTGACGCTGAGCGTCGTTGAAGTAAGCAGGTACTGTGATTACAGCTTCTGTAACTTCTTCACCAAGGAAGTCTTCCGCTGTCTTCTTCATCTTCTGAAGAACGATTGCAGAAATCTCCTGAGGAGAGTAAAGCTTTCCGTCTACATCAATCTTAATCTCGTCCCCAGATGCGCTAGTCACCTTGTAAGGAACCATCTTTGTCTCTTCTGTAACCTCATGGTACTTTCTTCCCATGAATCTCTTTATTGAGTAGATAGTGTTCTCAGGATTAGTAACCATCTGGTTCTTTGCAGGCTTACCGACAAGTCTGTCTGCACCCTTGAAGGCTACTACACTTGGAGTGGTTCTATCTCCTTCACTATTTGCAATTACTGTAGGCTCGTTACCTTCCATAACAGCAACACAGCTGTTAGTTGTTCCAAGGTCAATACCAATAATCTTTCCCATAATTTATATCTCCATGTATTTACTATTTCAAATATGATGGTTTTCCCATCTGCAAAATAAAGTAATAGCTGAAGAAAAAAACGTCAAACTATCTATGAGATTTTTTTCTTTACTTCTTTGGTTTTGCTACAAATACCTTTGCTGTCCTTATGACTTTACCATGCAAAAGCCAGCCTTTGTTGCATTCCATGCTTACTTCTTCTTCCGTAATACCCTCTTTCTCCTGTACGCCATAGGCTTCCATTTTATTTGGATCAAAAGGTGTACCAACCTTGCTGTCGATCATCTCCAAACCCCAGTTTGTCTTCAGGCGTTGAAGAAGTTGGTCGTTCACCATTACAACTCCAGTCTTCATAGCCTCGAAGTCTTGAGACTGTGATGCAGAATCGATGGCACGGGCGAAGTTATCCAGAGGTTCCAAAAGATCAGAGATCAATGACTCGTTTGCATATTTTACAGCATTCTCCTTTTCAGTCCTCAGCCTCTTCTTGTAGTTCTCTGTGTCTGCCATTCTCCTCAATTCATCTTCCTTCATTTTGGAGATAGTCTCTTCCAGTTCCTTTACCTTGGCTTCAAGTTCTGAAATCTTTGTGTCTTTTGGATCTTCCTCTTTTTCATTCTCTTCAGGAATATTATCTTTGACCTCGGTTTCTTCAGCTTCCTTTGTCTCAACTACTTCTGGAGCTACTTTCTTTTCTTCGGTCTTATCAAATTCCTTTTCCTCTGCCATATATTCACTTCCTTTCTTTTTATTCTTTTTTTTCTTCATCATGACAAGTGCCCTCCCGGGGCACCTGTAATGAAGTTAATAAAACATCAAAGAAGAGTCAAATCATTCATCGTCTGAAACATCAACCTCTTCTTCTCCGATGATCAAATCCATCTCTTCTATTGAATGAAGAGGCTTACGAATATTCTTTTTCTCTTCATCTTTTCTCTTCTCTTCAATGACTTTCTGCTGTCCTTTTAAACGCACAAGGTTGGCTTCTTCGTTTATTCTTTGGCTTCTTACTTCCCTTGTCTCGTTCTGAAGCTTATCCCTGTCCTGGCCTAGAGCATCGATTTCATCTTGAAGTCTTTTCTCTTCCTGTTGAAGATTCCAGATCGTTTCTTTCATGCTTGTTACAGACTCGACCTGCTCATTGAGACTTGCTTCGCTTTCACGAATTTTATTCTCATAGTCTCTGATAATTCCCTGAGCCTCTTTAATCTTGCCATATGCAGTCTCTTCCAGCATCTTCTGGGCCTTGCCGCTCTCCGCCATTCTATCTGCAACACCCTTCAAGAACTCGTCACTTGTGTCCTTTATTCTCTGAAGAGAAGCATTTGAATCCCTATCCATGTCTTCAAGAGCATCTTTCAACTCTTCCCTGCATCTTTGGACATAAGCCGCCCTATCTGCTTCAAGTCTTGCACTTGATTCCAAGAACAACTTGTTCTTGTCTTCAACATAGTTGTTATACTCATCCACCAGTTTATCTCTATCGGACTTTAACTGAGAAAGAGTATCCTGCACCATGTTACGTTTTTCATCCATCTTTTCCTGGATGTCGACAATGACCTGGTCACGCTCAAAAATAAGATCTCTGATGGATTTTTCTGTTTCTGTCCTCTCTTCTCCCAGGACTTTCCTTATCTCTTCCACAGTATTTTCGAGAGAATTCTTGAGATCGTTTATTCTGTTTTCTACAGCCTTCTCGCTATCAGCCAGCTTCTCTTGGAAAGAAACTATGGATGAAGACACCTCGTCCTCCATATCATTGAGCCTTGATTCGAGAGTATCTCCTGTCCTCTTTATTGCGTCATCAAAATCCTCTAGTGACTGGGAAGAAGACTTCTTAACGTTCTCAATCGCCTCTTCTTTGTTCTTGGCGATACTATCCAGAGTCTCCTCAAAATGGGTATTGAGAGCAGATGAAAGCTCTTCGATTTTTTCTTTTGAAGAAGCGGTAAATTCATCGATTCTTTTATTCATTTCATCTGTTTTCTCAGTGATAGATGAAATCATGGAATCCTTTATTTTATCCATTTCAGATAGAGCAGCCTCAAATCTTCTGTCAAGGACACCAGATCTTTCGTCAAAGTCTCCGAAGATATCATTTTTACGCTGAACCAAATCAGAGATAGAGTCAGAAGCACTCTTCAGGAGACTATTGAACTCACTTTGTGTATTCTCTACCTTTTCTTCTATCTCTCCTATTTTGTTGTCAAGCTTCACCAGTTCAGCTTCAGCCTTATCTTCCTGTTCCCTACACATATCGTCATAGTTCCGCTTTTCCAGGGCAACATATTCATACAACTGGGATTTACTTCTCTCAAGAGCCGCTGAGAATTGATCCAGCAACTCTCTGTTCTCTTCTTTCTGGGAAGCGGATGTAGCCTTCAAATCCTGCTCGGTAGATGCTACGAGACGCACATAATCAGCTTTCAGGGAATCAAGTTGAGCTGTCAATCTCTCAATATCTTTCTGAAACTGAAGGGCATAGTCTTTTACTGCTTCGGTCTTTCTTACTTCCGCCTGTACAGCATAGACTCTATTTTCAGCCTGCTCTGTCTGAGCCTTCAGTTTCTTCAATGCATTACCATAGTTTTCACAGACACCGGAGAGTTCATCCAACTCTTTCTGATGCACAAGCACCATGTCGATGGATTCTGCAAGATGATTCTGAACTGTGTTCGCATATTCTATTCTCGAAGTAATATTCTGCTCACAGTCACGGGATATCTCTGTGAATCTATTCATAAAAGATGTAGTTTCATATCTAAAATTCTTAACTTGCTGATTTAGGTTCTTCAAAGAACGGTCTTTCTTGTCTGCCGCCCTAAATGCCAATACAACAATCAGATTAAGAAGAAAACACACGCCGATAAGTATGTATGTCGTATTCATGATCACTCCATTTAGAATAACACTCTATCCAACTCACTCCAATCTCTGAAGACAATGTCTGCAGAGCCTGATGCTTCTTTCTTTGAAAGCAAAGCCGTCTTCAGCCCCGCTCTTTTAGCTCCTTCAATATCTTTTCTGAGACTGTCGCCTACATAAAGAATAGCACAAGGATCCATATCCATCTTAGATATAAGCATCTCAAAGGGTGTAAGACAAGGTTTATATCTTCCCCAGTCTTCGCTTGAAAGCTGGATGGGAAAGTACTTGTCTATCCCCATAGCTTTTAGCTTCGTCCCTACAGGAAAATCTGAAAGAACGCCCATTTTCATGTGTTTATTCTTCAGTTTTTCCAGTACCTCTTCTACGTGGTCAAAAGCTTCTATAGAAGAAAAGCTCTTTTCATATCTTGAAAAAAAGACTTTCTTTTCCTTTTGCAGAAAATACTCTATATCGCCTTCATTGCAACGATTCCACATGTAGAGGCACATCCTCTCCCCCCTTTCTTTCTCTGAAAGAGGAGGAAGTGACAAGAAACTATCCTCTGTCCTCATCCTCTGCCTAGCCTTATTATAGTTGACGGCAAAGGGAAGTGAAGAGAGAGAAGCAAGTGCAACCCTCAGATTCGTCTTCCACAATGGGTAAAAAGTACCATCTATATCGAAAGCGACAGCTTTTATTGAATTATCCTCTAAAAAACCCATTACTTATTCTTGGCCCTCTTCTGCTTTGAGTTTCTTACGATTGTCTTCGCTCTCTCAGTCTCTTTTCCCATTCTGGCTTTTCCACCTGGTTTTCTTGCCACACCCTTCTTCACATTCTTCTGAGCTGTATTACGCTTGATCACCTTCTGGATTTCAGCTTCTTCTTTGCTTGGTCCCTTGTCGTTGAGACTTGGATTTCTCTTTCTTTCTCTGAGAGAGATTTCAATTGGAACGTATGTAAATCCTAAATCACGCCTAATGCAATTCTTCAGATAAGAAATATAAGTCTCAGGGAAAGCATGGACCTTGTTCACGAAGAACAGGAATCTCACCGGGTTGGCACTTACCTGTGTCCCATATAAAACCTTAAAATATCCTGTGGCTGATCTAGGAGGCTCTTGGTCTGTAGTCCATCTTTTCAATGCTTCATTGAGAGTAGAAGTATCAACACGCTTCTCCAACTGTCTATATACCGCCCAGACAACATCCAACAGCTTACCTATATCCATTCCCTCCAATGCAGAAATCGGCACAAGAGGAGCGAATGACAGGACAGGGAATAGGAATCTGACTCTATCCTTAATTGCTTCCAATTGGTTCTGTGGTCCATTAAGCTTATCAATCTTGTTGAGACATAGGACTACACCCTTTCCTCTTCTGACAATAAGCTGAGCAATCTTTTTATCTTGTTCCGCAAGGCCTTCAAGTACATCAATCATCAGAACAACTACGTCTGCTTCATCAATAGTCTTTATGGCTCTATTTACAGAGTAGTATTCCACATCTTCCTCAACTTTAGTTTTTCTTCTTATTCCTGCAGTATCGAGGACTGTGTACTCAGTACCTTTGTAGACAAAGGTTGCCTTCATGACATCTCTTGTGGTTCCGGCAATATCAGAGACGATGGATATATCTCTTCCCGTCAAAAGATTGGTAAGCGTAGACTTTCCAGTATTAGGCTTTCCCATAATAGCCAGTTTCACTGTATCCGGCTCATCAGGAATCTCTTCAGTCCTCTCCATGTCCAGCATGCCAAGAATTGTATCCTCCAACTCTTCAATTCCGAGACCATGGGCTGCAGATATTCCTACGACCCGCTGATATCCATAAGAGAAATAGTTCCAAATCAAGTCGTCTCTCTTCGGATCATCGACTTTATTTACGACCAGAACGACTTTATCTGTATAAGGTCTGACTTCCTCAATGAGCATCATGTCCTCACTGGTGACCTCCATACAGTCCATAAGAAAGAGAATAACATCGCTCATTGCAAGAATAGAGAGAGATTTCTCTGTAACAGCATAATCCAATCCCTCTTTATCCAGCTTTACTCCACCTGTATCCACAAGAGTCACAGGATGATTTCCTAGTAGCCATCTTTCAGGAATAGGGTCTCTTGTGACACCTGGAGTAGGGTCTGTTATTGCTCTTCGTTTTCCAATCAATCTATTAAAAAGTGTAGATTTTCCAACATTTGGTCTCCCTACGATTGAGATCAACGGGAGGTTAGTATCGATATCCGCTTTGTTTCTTATATCTAGTTTTTCTGCCATATAGTTTTTCCTTGTATCAGGGACCTACCCCAATACTATTCTATTTATTCACTTATTTCCAACAGTGGGAAAGAAAAAAACAATATTCATCCGCCACTTTGCCCAAATAGCTTTTTTGTTCTATTATTCTCTTATGGAAAATAAAGAGCGCGAACATAAATCATCATTCAGGTATCTTCTCGTTCTTTATATCACTCTTTTTGTCATTTCCATACCACTGTTGATTATTTCTTTTCCTTCTTTAAAGAAATCTATCACTGATTCTAGAATTATCGAACACTACACGCTTTGGAAAAGCAATGAAGAAGAAAAAGAAAGAAAAGAAATAACCGTCATACTTGAAAGTGTCTTAGGAGAACAAGAAATAAAAAGAGTCATACACCCTGGTCTTAGAGACCCCCTTCACTATACTCTGGAAGCTCTCCTTATTCCTTTATCAAAAGAAGAGAAAGAAAATGGACTCGTATCTGAGATAAAAGAGGGGGTGAAACTAGAGGGAGCTACTATAAGAGATAACATTGCCTTCGTGTCTCTCTCTTCAGACTTTCTCCTTTCCGATGATTTGGAAATGGCTTCAGAAGAGATATATAAAACACTCTATAACAATCTGGGAATAGATGGACTGGTTATCCTTGTAGATGAGAATATAGTAATCAGAAAGTGAAACGCTCGATTGAAAGTGCTTTACCACTTATTCTATCGGCTTCAACAACGATTCCTTGTATTCTTCCTTTCCCCTCAGCCACTTCACTTCTAATAGGAAGCTGAGTAAGCTGTCTTTCTATAGACTTTGCAGGATCGGAACCAATTACTTTATTCAATACTCCGGTAATTCCAAGATCGGTTATATATGCAGTTCCTTTACTTAGTATTTTTTCATCTCTTGTCTGTACATGGGTATGTGTCCCCGCAACCGCTGTAACAGAACCGTCCAAGAAAAAGGAAAGTGCCTCTTTTTCTTCTGTGCTTTCTGCATGAAAGTCTACAAAGATCAAAGGTGTGGTCTTACGAGCGTTTCTAACCAAAGCTTCTGCTTTTCTAAAAGGATCATCTGTAGTCATCATTTCGACTCGGCCTTGAAGATTGATTACAGCGACAGAAACTCCGTCAACCTCTTTGATAGTCATTCCTTTTCCAATACAAGGCTCTGGATAGTTTGCAGGCCTCAATATGTCGTCGTTCCTATCAAGAAATGGAAATATCTCATCTTTCTGCCAAATATGGTTTCCACTGGTTATTACATCAACTCCAGCTTTTTTCATATTGTTGTAATCTTCTATCGTAATACCGAAGCCACCGGCAGCATTCTCTCCGTTTAGGATTACAAAATCGGCGTTATACTGCCTTTTGGCAGAAGAGAGCCCTAAAAACAGGGCTCCCATTCCGCTTTGACCGGAAACATC
>CAMEXG010000091.1 GCA_945947045.1 uncultured Spirochaetales bacterium
CAATAAATTCCAGAAAGAGGGTGATGAAGGTTCCTTCGGTCTGGCATTTCTTAATTCTTCTGTTCTTTTCTGTTCTGGAGCCATGAGTATCGTTGGGTCCATTAATGCAGGAACTACAGGAGACGGCTCTTTGATATTAATAAAGAGTGTCATGGATGGATTTATGGCCATTGTATTTGCTTCTACATACGGAAAGGGTGTTATTCTTTCAGCATTTACTGTACTTATTTATCAAGGTTTTTTTGTCTTGGCTGGTTCTGCCATCTCCCCGATTCTCGGCGAAACAGGCATCAGCGACATTGCTGCGGCAGGCGGATATTTGTTGTTAATGATCGGTCTTTCCTTGTTGGATATTAAGAAGACGAAGACTGCCAATTTCCTTCCTGCTCTTGTATTTGCACCTATTTTCGGTTGGTTATTTTCTTTCTTAGGATAGAAATATTTATTTTTTTGTATAAATATTTGAGTTTGTTTACTTTATTGTTTGGTTGCAACAAATTTCCATGATAAAATTTCTCTGTTACAAAAACGTAAGTTTATGACGTAAGGCGGGGAGCGTTGTTTATGGGGAAAAGACAAAGTTGTTGTCCTAGATGTGGAAGTCTGAGGTTAACAGAATCTTTAGACTCCAAAGGAGATGTTCAGTATAAGTGTTGCGACTGTAGAATTCGATTCGGGGATGAAGCTGAAGCCAAAGGATATGCTGAACTTCTTGTGAAATTTCTTGTTGAAATAAAAGACATTCTTGGTAATCGGTTTGTTTTGAAACTGAGCAAAGAGATGAGTACCTATAAGTATTACTTAAAGATAGGGCGTTCAAAGGGGTATGAAGGGGATTTAGACTTTGATTTTTGGAAAGATCTGTCAAATATACTCTTTGTAGAGTGTTCTTTTCATAAATGGAATGAAACATACTTCGGTTCCTTTTCCAACTACGGAGTAGTATGGGACATAGAGGCGTCTTTTGAACGTAGGCACACACTATCGGTCCATGGTTGCAATAGTTTTCCTGTCTATTGGAAAAGAATCGTTGCATCAATTCTTCCATTGATAGAGGAATGCGAGGGAATTGATACTTTCATTCATTCTCTCTTGAAAAAAGAAATAGATTGAAAAATAAACCGCTCAGAATCTGCTGAGCGGTTGATACTTTCAAAGTAAATTGATCACTTAATTCTCCTAGCATCTTCCAGGACACTGTCTTCCTTACTTTTCTTAACTTTGCAAGGCTTGATATGCCAGATATCATCTGCATACTCTTTGATTGTTCTGTCTGATGAGAATTTAGCGGAAGAAGCAATGTTCATTGCACTCATCTTATTCCACTTATCCTGGTCATCTCTATAGAGCTTTGAAGCTTCTTCGTGTCTATCGTGGTACATTCTGAGGTCTGCAAAGAGGAAGTATCTGTCATTGTAGTCGATAAGAGACTTCAACAGAGGATCGAAGATTCCGTCTTCGCCGTTATTGAAGAAACCGTACTGAATAAGCTTGATTGCAGCATTGATCTCAGCATCCTTCTCCATCCATTCTCTTGAAGAATAAGTCTTTCCTAATTCGGAAATCTCCTTCTCTGTATGGCCGAAGATGAAGATGTTGTCCAATCCGGTCTCTTCCGCCATCTCTACGTTGGCTCCATCCAATGTTCCTATTGTAAGGGCTCCGTTGCACATAAACTTCATGTTACCTGTACCTGAAGCTTCAGTTCCTGCAGTTGAAATCTGCTCCGAGAGGTTTGTTGCAGGAATAATACTTTCTGCCAATGTGACTCTATAGTCAGGCATAAAGTATACATGGAGCTTGTCGTTGACCTGAGGATCTGTGTTGATTACATGGGCGATAGAGTTAATGAACTTGATGATCAGTTTTGCGTTTACATATCCAGGAGCAGCCTTTCCGCCGAAGAGGAAAGTTGTAGGCTGGAATGATTCCCTATATGCCCTGTCATTCTTCATTCTATTGTAGATCATTACGATATTGAGGGCATTGAGGAGCTGTCTCTTATATTCATGGATTCTCTTTACCTGGACATCGATCATTGTGTTTGGATCAATTATGATTCCGCTGTCTTTCTTCAGGAAGTCTGCGGCCCTAAGTTTTGCCTGGTACTTTACTTTTGAAAGCTGGGAAAGGAATGAAGGATCCTCGGTATAATCTTTCAGTTTTCTTATTTCTTCGAAATCAGTAATCCATTTATTTCCGATAGTTTCTGTTATCAGTGAAGCAAGTCCCGGGTTTGCATCCAAGAGCCATCTGCGCTGAGTAATACCGTTTGTCTTGTTGTTGAATCTATCCGGATAGATCTGCGCGAACTCAGGGAACATGTTGTCTACAAGAAGCTTTGAATGCAATGCTGCAACACCGTTTGTGGAGTGGCTGCCGATGATGGCAAGATTGGCCATTCTAACCATCTTTGGATTAGATTCTTCAATGATGGAGACCTTCGCAATCTTTTCATTCTGCATTGGGAAGAATGAAACTGCAGAAGAGAGGAATCTCTTGTTGATCTCATAGATAATCTCCATATGACGAGGGAGAATTGACTGAATCATTGGAAGTGGCCACTTCTCAAGAGCTTCCGGCATGAGAGTGTGGTTTGTATATCCAAGAGTATTGACCGTAATATCCCAAGCTTCGTCCCAACCTAAACCTTCCTGATCCAAAAGAAGTCTCATCAGCTCAGGGACGGCAAGTGACGGATGGGTGTCGTTCATCTGGATTGCGGCTTCTTTAGGGAACTGCTTCCAGTCATATTTACCGTATCTCTTGAATCTTCTGAGAATATCCTGGAGAGAACAGGAGACAAAGAAATACTGCTGCTTTAGTCTCAGCTCTTTTCCCATATACAATGTATCATTTGGATAAAGAACCTGAGAAAGAGTCTCTGCGTTGATCTTCTTTCTTACTGCCTCTGTATAATCTCCAGAGTTGAATTCCTGGAAAGAGAATCCGTCAGGGCTTGTCGCGGACCACAGTCTGAGGGTGTTCACTGTCTTTCCGCCATATCCGACGATAGGAGTGTCGTATGCGACGCCATTGACCTGTTCCGAAGGAATCCACTTAAACACATCTCGTCCGTTTTCTCTTATATGGGCTACATGACCGCCGAAATAAACGGGGTAGGTTAGGTCTGGTCTCTTTAATTCCCAAGGGTTGCCGTATTTAAGCCAATTGTCCGGCTGCTCCACTTGATAACCGTTCTTAATCTGCTGGCGGAAGATACCATAGTTATATCTTATTCCGTATCCATAAGCTGGAAGTTCCAATGTAGCCAAAGAATCCATGAAACATGCGGCAAGTCTACCCAAGCCTCCGTTTCCCAGTCCTGCATCCGGCTCTGTGTCAGCTAGTTCCTCATAATCATAACCAAGGCTGAGAAGAGCATCTTTGACCTGCTTCTCGATTCCAAGGTTAATAATATTGTTGGTCATTGCTCTTCCCATGAGGAATTCCAAAGACATGTAGTAGACTCTCTTGCTGTGTTTTGCTCTCTGAGTCTTTCTGGAAAGATCCCACTGGTGAATGATTCTGTCGCGAATTGCATATGCAATGGCCTCATATCTTCCTTCTTTAGTTGTATGGTAGACATCAGCATCCTGGTTGTACTTCAACTGCTCTGCAAAGTCACGCGCAATATCTTTTGCAGACGCGCCGTATCTTGTGCGTTCTATTTCAGCCACGATAGTGTCCTCCTTTGGACATTAAAAAGACATTTTTATTTTATGTATTTCTTGTTATCTAATCTAATAACAAAGACAATATAAAATAGAAAAACAAAAAAATGAACCTCTTGGAGCATGTAGAATCGACAAAATCTCATTTTCTTCTGAAAAATTTCAGTGTGTGATGTTGAAAAAATAGGGCAACATATCTACAATCAAGAGAGAGTATCCCTAAATCGACACAAAAGGGGTTACAAGTCATTGACAAGATACGTGATGATTTGCTACAGTTGCCATTGCGTGTCGCGCTTAGGCGTGCAATGCTCTTGTAGCTCAGTCGGTAGAGCACCACCATGGTAAGGTGGGGGTCGGCGGTTCAAATCCGCCCGGGAGCTCAAAATTAAGGCCTTATGGCCTCAGGAGTTGTTATATGGCAAGTTCAAAGAAGAAAGGCCCAGTAGAAAAAATTGCCCTTCAGTGCACAGAGTGCAAGCAGAAGAACTATACTACAGAGAAGAATCGCCGCAATACACCGGAGAAACTCGAACTCATGAAGTATTGCCCATTCGAGCACAAGCACACTCTCCACAGAGAGACAAAGATTAAATAAGTCTGGCATCTTCGAGGTGCGAGCAGGTCAGTAGCTCCAACGGTTAGAGCACTGGTCTCCAAAACCGGGTGTTGGGGGTTCGAATCCCTCC
Organism: uncultured Spirochaetales bacterium; assembly: GCA_945947045.1. Classification (GTDB taxonomy): domain Bacteria; phylum Spirochaetota; class Spirochaetia; order Sphaerochaetales; family Sphaerochaetaceae; genus Ornithospirochaeta. The sequence goes on from CAMEXG010000091.1 coordinate 4,364, forward strand.
TGGCCTGCTGGCACCTCGAGGCTTTGAGGAGTAGGAATGAAGAAGATTGCAAGATATTTTAAAGAATGCTGGCTTGAGCTGAAGAAGGTTTCTTGGCCTACAAGAGATACTGTCGTACGTTATACAGGAATCGTAATTGTATCTACACTTATCTTCGGCATCGTTCTTGGCATCGTCGACATTGGAATCGGTCAGTTGATGGACTTGATTTTCTAATCGACCCATAAAATAGGAAAAAACGATGGAAAAAGGATGGTACGTAATCCAGACATATTCAGGTTATGAACAGAAGATTGAGAAGATCCTCACCAAATTCATGGAGAAGGATCCTGTGTTTGCTGAACACTGCACAGGAGTCAATGTACCCACAGAAAAGGTGAATGTAAAGAACGAAAAAGGTGAACTCAAGATTGAAGAAAGGAAGATTCTCCCTGGATATATACTGGTAGAGCTCCAGTTGCCTGAAACAGGTTGGAACTCAGTGCTGTCTAAGATTGTCGGTATTAATGGCGTCTCTGGCTTCTTGACAGCGGACCCGAGCGGCAAAAAACCACCAAAGCCTCTCTCTCAAGAAGAACACAAGAAGATTCTTGTACGTATGGGAGAGCTTCCTGAAGAAAAGACCTTCAGACCTAAGCAGGATTTCTCTGTTGGGGAAGAAGTTCTCATTACATCTGGTCCATTTGCTTCGTTCAATGGAACCATTGATGAAATTGACCTCCAGAAGGGCAGGTTGAGATTGTCTGTTCAGATTTTCGGACGTTCAACTCCAGTAGAAGTCGATTTCAACCAGGTAGAAAAGGTTCTCTCGTAAGGAGAGGACTTTTTCCGATTTTTAACATCTTTATTTAGCAAATCTCCCCTCTATGCATGGCATACAGGGTGGGAGCTCCTCGTTGAGGAGCGTTAATACCAGCGAGGAACCCCGCTTATATCGGTCAGCTCAGACCAGGTTCCTACGTAAGGAGAAAAAAATGGCAAAGAAGAAGGTTACCGCAGTAATCAAGCTTCAGTGCCCTGCTCAGAAGGCTACTCCGGCACCACCAGTTGGTCCGGCACTTGGTCCTCATGGAGTCAGTGCACCTCAGTTTGTCCAGCAGTTTAATGACAAGACCAAAGGTTTTGAAGCTGGACTTATCATCCCAGTCATCATCACTGTCTACTCAGATAAGAGCTTTACTTTTATTCTGAAGACTCCACCAGCAGCAGTTCTTATCAAGAAAGCTCTTGGCATCCAGACAGCATCCGGCACACCTAACAAGGTTAAGGTTGGAAAGCTTACAGATGCACAGCTTACTGAAATTGCTCAGACAAAGCTTGAGGATCTTAATGCATACGACATCGATGCAGCCAAGAAGATCATCGCTGGTACAGCACGTTCAATGGGCGTAGAGGTGGAGAAGTAAGATGAAAAGAGGCAAGAAATATCAGGAAGTCCTGAAAAAGGTAGACAGAAGCAAGAGCTACACACTCAAAGAAGCTGCAGCACTCACAAAAGAGTGTTCTTATGCAAAATTCGATGAGACAGTGGAACTCGCAGTGAAGCTCACTCTCAAGAAGAGTCAGTCCGTAAGAGACACAGTCGTTCTTCCAAACCAGTTCTCTGCACAGAAGAAAGTTCTCGTCTTTGCAAAGGGCGACAAGGCTGAAGAGGCAAGAGCAGCAGGTGCAGCTTACGTTGGTGACAGCGACCTCATCGATCAGATTAAGGGTGGTTGGATGGACTTCGACGTCGCAGTCGCTACTCCTGACATGATGAAGGAAGTCGGTAAGCTCGGTCCTATCCTTGGACGCAGAGGCCTTATGCCTAACCCAAAGACACAGACCGTAACTAACGACATCAAGGGAGCTCTCGCAGAGCTCAGCAAGGGTCGTGTAGAATTCCGCTCTGACAAGACTGGAGTTGTACACTTGGCAGTCGGTAAAGTAAGCATGGATGCTGACAAGATCTCTGAAAACGCAGTTGCTATCATCTCTGAAATCCTCAGAAAGAAGCCAGCTGACGCTAAGGGAGACTATGTTGTTTCTGTAGCTCTTTCTTCGACAATGGGCCCTGGCGTTCGTGTAGACGTCAAGGATGCAGTTGAATCTGCAAACGCATAATGGAGGACAAAATGGAAGAATTCAAGGCTCACATCAATAAAGCTAAGGAAGATGCTGTTGCTGCACTCCGTGAAGAGTTTGCCGGATACGACGGATACATCTTTGCGGATTACAGAGGCATGACAGTTGCACAGATTACTCAGATCAGAAAGGATTTGAGAAAAGATGATGCATCATTCAGAGTTGTAAAGAACCGCTATGCAAAGATTGCTCTTCAGAACCTTGAAAAGGGTGGAGCAGAAGAGCAGATGGTTGGTCCTACAGCTGTTGCACTCGTAAAAGGCGACACAGCTAACGTTGTTGCAAAGATTCTCTTTGCTGCAAACAAAGACGGTGTCAATGTTCAGGTCAAGGGTGCTCTCCTTAACGGTGAAGTTCTCTCTGCTGAACAGATCGAAGCAATCTCAAAGCTTCCTACAAAGTTGGAACTCATCGCTTCTCTCATGGGAACAATGAAGGCTCCTGTACAGAAGCTTGCTGCAACACTTTTGGCTTACGTCGAGTCCAAGGGTGGCGTTGCTTCAGAAAACTAAAAAACAATACGGTCCTAGTCTTCACGTAACCTGCTAGACCGTCAAAAAAACTTTATAAGGAGAAGATAATATGGCTACAAAAGAAGAAATCCTAGAATCCATCGCAGCTATGAGCGTTATGGAAGTTTCTGAACTCATCAAGATGATGGAAGAGAAGTTTGGTGTTGTTGCTGCAGCTGCTGCTGTTGCTGCTGGTCCTGCTGCTGGTGCAGCTGAAGCTGTTGAAGAGCAGACAGAGTTCAACGTAGCTCTCAAGTCTGTCGACGCTGCTAAGAAGATTGCTTGTATCAAGGAAGTCAGAGCTATCACAGGTCTTGGCCTCAAGGAAGCTAAGGAACTTTGTGAGAACGGCGGTATGATCAAGGAAGCTGTAAGCAAGGAAGAAGCTGCATCCATCAAGGAGAAGCTCGAAGCTGCTGGTTGTGTTGTCGAAGTAAAGTAACACAAGTTTATAAACGGTACCCAGTGTTCCATCAGGGGGCACTGGGGCTTTGCCGTCTAATTTGACGTACCGCAATACCCTGAAAAAATAATAACGGAAAGCGAAAGCTCCGGAACGCCTCAGTTCCATTATGGAGGTACAACGATATGGCCGGAAACGGTAAAGAATTTGAGAGAGTCAACATTGGATCCGAAGTACTCAATGAGTACCCTGTTCCAAATCTTGTGGAGATACAGACATCCTCTTATAAGGATTTTCTGCAACTTGACAAAATCATGAATGGGCAAGAACCGGACGAAGAGCTGGGACTCGAACACCTTTTTAGGACATACTTCCCAATTGAGTCTCCCAATCATGAGATGAAAATTGAGTATGCTGGATATAGTGTAGATCCTAATGATGTCTATGCAATGAAGTCCGAAACAGAGTGTAAGCGAAAGGGCTCTACATTCGGTGTTCCTGTAAAGGTTAAGATCAGACTCGAGAAACGTAACGGCGAAATTCAGGAGAAGGAAATCTTCTTCGGCGAATTCCCTGTTATGACAGATCGTGGTAC
>CAMEXG010000092.1 GCA_945947045.1 uncultured Spirochaetales bacterium
GATAATTCCACTAATGATTACATTTACCCCTTGTTTATGGGGTTCTAGATCTTAAATTAAGAAGATTTCATTCCCTAAATCAATGGTTAACCATCAATAAGAATGTTTGATATCTTCTTGGGGGATGTCTCTTCTTTTGATTTCTGAAGTGTTTTCTTCATCAAGAGAAAGAGCTTAATGAATTCACTATTTGATTTTTTCGATGACAGATATTTAAGTGCTTTGGCATCTAAAAAACGTTCGATTCGTAAGCATCCGCCTTTTAATAGATATTTGAGCCTCTCTATTTCAACTTTTGATAGACTTGAAAAGTCTGATAATTCAAGAAAAGCGACCATATCTTCTATGTACATGGAATCAATGAACTCACCGTTCTTATAATCTATATCTACAATGATCCTTTCTTCCCTCAAAAGGAAATTCAGGTATTCATTATCTTCAACAGATTCAGGAACATGGATGTAATATAAAGAAGAAGGCAGCTTATCATTGGATTTCCTGATCACTCTTCCTATTCTTTGGATTCTTTGGAGTTCGGTTGCTGTAGTAGATAGAACGATTGCAATATCTGCGTCCGGTACATCCAAGCCTTCATCCAAAGCCTTGCAGCACAGAAGTATTCTACTTGTCCCCTCTTTGAATGCCTTGAGGTTTTCTTCCTTCATCTTTGTCTCCATATCGCCGTGATACATCACTGCTTTTATACCGTCTTTCTTTAGTTTTGCAAAAAGAGCATCTACCTGATCTATTCTTTCAGTAAAAACTATGGTCTTTCCTTCTGTGTATTTTATTATACCCAGGGCAGCTTTTATTCTAGTGTCGGCTCTTATGATGATATCACGTCGCTCTCTGATCAGAACTTCAAGGTTCCAGGCCATTTCTTTTTCGCCTTGTTTGTACAGAAAATCAGTGATATCGAAAATGGATGCATTAATCTTCTTTAATATTGGGTATGCTTCGTAGATCCTACCAAAGGAGAAGAGAATATCTTTTGAGATGACGTCATATAATCCTCTTTCTTCATCGTTGAAGTGTACTGCTACGTTAAAGACTACAAAGTCGTTTACGATGCCGTCAGAGAGGGCGTCTGAAAGAGTATAACGGAAGAATACATCACCAACCTTCGGTATAAGGACAGAGTGCAAGGTCCTTACTTTTGTTGTAGCTGAAATCCCCAAAGAATAATAAAGGGAATCTTTAAAATGATTTGAATGTAAGAAATCGAAAACATGGCTATTGGCGGGGCTTCCATAGTGGTGCACCTCATCAAGAATAAGTAGAACAGCCTTGTTTGCCTTGAAATCTTTCTCAACTAGAAGAGGCAACATATCACGGGCAGTATTTATAGTCATAATAGTGTATTTGCCTTTCTTGCTTTTGACATTGCTCCATATTTCAATGTCCTTCGCCCCATTTCTTGATAAGACATCTCTCCATTGTTTTTTTAAGGCGACTTTAGGTACGACAACGTATATAGAGAGGTTGCCTTTTTTCTCTTCGTCGAGTCTAAGGCTTCCCTGTACCGCCATAAGTGTCTTGCCAGCACCTGTAGTGACTTCGGCTATTCCTTTATAACCTACGTTTTTCCAAGTATTTAGACATTCTTCTTGCCATCTGTAGAGCGAAATCATTGTCTCATTATAATGTCTTACTTTTTGTTGTGATAGATTCAAAAAATAGGCTATGATGACTAGAAGTAAGAATTAGGAGTTTAAAATGCGATACGAAGAATTTTTGGAGTCATTTCTTGCTTCAGATAAATCTCTGAAAGAGACAATAAAGAAAGTATCTGGCTTGGAAGGAAAGATGCAGAAAGATAGTATAAAGGGAGACATTAAATCCCTTTTGAAGAATCTGGATGCTTTGAAAAATGCTGTTTCTTCTCTTGAAGAGGCTTTGACAGGGGTTGAGGAATCTGTCTCAAATTTCGACTACCGCTCATATTTTACATCAGGTGAATTTACAGAAGATATGCTCTTAGGTTTGAAGGAAAGGAAGATGGACACTGTTGGCGAGTATCCTGTATTTGAAGTATTCCCTACGAGAATCAGAATAGACGGAGAGAACCAGGAAGTTATTCTTGGAAAGAAGAAAGTCCCAACAATGAGGCCAAAAATCCTTGTAGACAGTGCAGCCGATTTGGTTGATAAATTGGAATCTGCTCCATTCAATGCTCAGGCTTTTGCTCAGGATCTGGAGAATGCCTACTTAATTTGTGTGCTTCAAGAGAAGGCAAAGAATACAGGAAAGGTAAATGACCACTTGTTCTACGTTCCTCTTCTTTCCTGCTATAAAGTTATGGTGCCTCTGTCAAGAAGCAGAAAGGAATATGACGAGATGGCTTTCGCTTTCGATTTGGCACGTCTATATAACGAGATTAAAAAGGGTGATTTTGTAACAAAGAGCGGCCATACTTGTCTCTTTGGTACTGGAAGAGGAAAGAGTGTAAGAATCCTTGATGATACAGGCATGGAACAGTTGATCAGTACAATATGCTTTCGCTGATTGGAGATAGATAGATGGATAGAAAGGGCACAATGGTGGAGCTTCAGTGTGGGCGAACACCAAATGGAAACAAAGAGATATTGAGGACACTTACAGTAGGACTGGACAAAGTGTCGTCATTTATCAGGAGAGAGTATTTTGCTTCATACATAACAGAGGGTGGAAGCAAGATAAAATTCCTCATGGGAAAGAAAGGCTCAGGTAAAACTCATCTTTTGGCTTTGATGTCGGCAGATGCAGAGGAAGAAGGTTTCCTGTCGATTTGTCTTGACGCCCAATCTATTCTTTTGTCAGATATGACTAATCTCTATTTGGCTTTATATAGGTCTATTGACTTTGAAGATCTTTCATCCCGTATCGCCCAGTCGATTATGCGTTCCCTTGGATACGACTATAATATGGAAGAAGGAAAGTCTGCCATGGATTGGCTTTCAGATAGAGGTGAGCAGAGTGTAATGGCAAGACAGGAACTTAGAAGCGAAGTAAGAAGATCTATTACATCCAATAAGGAATTAGACCATAATTTTGCTCAGATTCTTTCCCTGAAGGTATCGGAAAAGCTAGGTATACTTACTCTCGATGAAGAGCTTGATTCTCTTTCTGATGATTGGCTTAATGCAGAAAAAAGCGTGAAAGTTGCAAAGCTGCGATCCTTTGGCCTTGCCGGATACAAGATTAACAAGACAAATGCCAGAAGAATGCTCAAAAGTATTGGCGAAGCAGTACATATTGCAGGGTATACAGGATTATTTGTCTCTCTTGATAATCTTCAGAACATTGTCTCCACCTCTTCATTGGAAGAAGTCAAATACACAAAGATGAAGAGAGACGACGCGTATGAAGTGATTCGCCAGCTAATAGATGACATTGATGTCTTCAGATATTTCTTCCTGATCCTTTCTTTCGACAGAATACTTGTGGATCATGAGAAATGGGGTATGAAGAGTTATCAGGCTCTTTGGTTGAGAGTGCAGAACGAAATAGTCTCTGGAAGAGTCAATCTCTATAATGACCTGTTGGATTTGGACAAGATTAATCCTGAAATACTGGTTCCTCAATCTGTTATGGAGATGTCTCATAGACTTACTGAGCTCTTTAGAAGCGAAAACTTTTCAGCCCATGAAGTCACAAGAGAAGAGGCTGAGGCTATACTGAAGGAAAGCAAGTTTGGAAGTGTATCTATTCCTTTGTTGACCAATAAATATACACTTCAGGTGAAGGAGGCTTGAAGATGACAGATTTTGAAAACCGACATATGATCGAAGCCCTCAGATCCGGTGTTCCTTCCCGTTCTGTAGGTAAGTTCTTCTCTTCTTCAAGAAAAGAGATTATGGATAAGGCTGCTTCATTAATTGCAGATGCTTCCAATGGTTTATCAAACAGCATGGTGATCAAAGGAAAGTATGGAGAAGGAAAGACCCACTTTCTGAACTCTGTATTTTCTATGGCACAAGAGAACAACATGGTTGTATCTTTTGTCGCTCTTGGCAAAGAGACTCCTGCCAATAAGATAGATATCCTTTATAAAAGGGTCTTGGAACAGACATATCTTCCTGGAGAAAGTGAACCTGGTATCCCATCTCTCTTTACTTTTCTTTCTTCTGGTAGTGACAAAGCTAATGAGATGTTTCTGTATGCTTTAAATAAGCTAAATACTAATAGACTTTATTATGTGTTGAAGGCTTTTCTCGCTTCTGAAGGAAGTAATGATGACGAAGTGGATGTTTTGGAAGCAGATCTTCAGGGTTCCTTTGCGTCAGTAGCTGCAATAAGAAGTCTTTATTCCAAATATTGTAGGGAAAAAGTATCATTCAACAATAAGTTTGTGATAAAAGAACACACTTCCGATTATTTTGCATTTATGTCCCACTTGTTTAAAGTAATGGGTTACTCTGGCTGGGTTATTCTCTTTGATGAAGCTGAGCTAATCGGTAGATTTGCCAGAAAGTCCAGAATGTCTGTCTATTCCACTATTTCCCAGTTCTTATTTCCTCCTTCCTCTTTTGATTCTGTTTCTTCTATTTTTGCGTTTTCCTCTTCATATACAGAGGAAGTAATAGGCGAGAAGGATGACTATGGTTATCTTGATTTGATGGAAGGGGATGAAAACTCCAAGGTAATCATCAGAAATGTTTTGGACAGAATAGTAGACGCAGAGGAGTTAAGACCGCTGACCGAAGTTGAGCTTTCATCGTCGTTAAAAACTATTGTAGATATTTACTCAAAAGCTTATGGTCGGGATTACACTGAGTACACAGACAAGGTTATCGATACAGCCATGTCTTCAGGTTATCTACTAAGAACAAAGATCAGGGCGGCCATTGAGGCTTTGGATCAGATTTCTCAGTATGGCGATACAGGAGACATAACTTCTCAAAAAGTATGTGTAGATAGTCTCTCTGATACGCTTGATCAACTACTGGATTTACAAGACTAAAGTGCATAAGAGGATGGTCGCGGTAGATCATCCTCTTGCAACGACTTTTCAGTTTTAAAGAATTCATATCTTTATGTTTTGATAGAAAAGACTTTTGAAAATAGCGCAGTAGTTGACGTACTCCCACGGGCAAGCCCAGTGGGAATCTGGTCATGGTAACGATGGCTGCACCCCGAAGGGCGTCTTACGCCGTCTCTGGCCCGCGAGACCCGCCCGGCCTCGCCTTATGGGCTAGGCGTCCTGCGCCTGCTTCCTTTGTAACGCTTCATTCAAATATCGCTTTTCTTAATACGTCATTTATCTTGGTCTGATGCCCTTTCCCTGTACTTTTGAATGCAGCAACTACATCTGCATCCAGTTTAAGTGTTATTTGAACTTTCTTAGGTTTATAGTATTCACTAGATGCGGGTTTAAAGTCATGGAGCATCCACGATTCTAGTTTTGGAGAATCAAAATCATAGACAATCTTTTTTTTTGCAGCTTCTTCTACCTCTTTTAAAGCTTCTTTGGTAGGTAAATCCCCAATTTGAACTGTTTTCTTTACAATAGCCATAATATAATCTCCTTTCTTTTTTGTTTGCAATTCTTGCAGAGATTAAGCGATATGCTTCTTTTCGTTCTGTGTATACGACGAATAGTACCTTTCCTACAAGTCCTATAGTTTGAATTCTATCTTCTCCCGGGTTGTTTTCTGAATGGTCTACTCGTTCTATTCGAAATGGATCTGCAAACACACGCTTGCAGTCTCAAAGTTTATGCCGTGTTTTTGTTTGTTTTCTATGTTCTTTTGGTCATCCCATTCAATTGTCATGTATGAAGTATACGCAAAAAAGTAGTTACTGTAAAGTAATATTGATTTTATAACTATAATTTAATAAATATTGAACATAAGAAATGCAGATTATACCTAAATAAATCTTCTTTTGGTGTTATTTTGCTCCTTGAAAGTGGATGGCTTTCTGCCACCCACTTATGTTGCCTTGTTTCTGTAGCCACCATATAAGATTCCATTACCATATATAAGAAAAGAATCATCGGTGATTTCAGCTTTGATTTTTGTCTTATATGGTAGCGATAAATACTCGTCGCCGTTATATAGTGTCCTTTCCTTCTTCCCCTCCACTATTACTGATATAGTGTCTTCGTTCTTCTCTATTTCCAGCCAAGAGGGAAACGACAAGGTCTTGAAAAGTAGCCATTCTTTATTCTCTTCTTTTACTTCCGGTCTTTTGACAATAGTAAAGACAATGAGGGAGAGAAAGATGAGAGTTATTGCAATGACGAAGACTATCAAAGAGAATAAAGAAGACTTAAGAGACGCTAGTCTATCTCCATCTTTTTCCATCAGACTTTCTATCTTGTCGATTCTTTCATTTGTGTTTTTCAGTGTAAATGCCGCACTCTTTTTGTTTTCCATCGATTACTCCTTTTGCCTTATCATCAATAAGAAAAGGAGTCTTGGGGAGGAGTGGATTTTACTCGTGTAACTCCAACGGCAGTCCATCGGGATCAAAGAAGAATGTCATATGCTTTCCATTAAGTGGATCTATTCTTATTTCTTCTGTCTCGATTCCTCTTTTCTTCAGCTCTTCGACACTCTTATATATGTCATCTACTCTGAATGCCAGGTGTCTGAGGCCTCTGGCTTCAGGGCGTGTAAGACGCTTAGGGGGATTCTTCTCGATAAAGAGCTCTATCTCTATATTCTCTCCTCCGTCGAGAAAGATGATGAAATCTTCTCTTTCTTTTCTCTCTACCTCTCTCTTTATCTTGAGGCCCAGTTTATTAACATAGAAATCTTTGGCCTTGTTGTAATCTGATGCGATTATGGCAATGTGGTGTATAGAGTCAAAGATCATATTCTTTCCCCCTTATTTCTATCCTTTTTATAATATCTTCAACCTCCGCTTTATCCACTCTCCCCACTTCTCTATGGAGGGCGTTGCTTGTCCCGAAGGATAGGGCGAGGGAGACGGTGTCTGATAGAGGAAGATTTTGAGATAAGCCATAGGCAAAGCCTGCAAGAGTGGAGTCTCCGCTGCCGATAGTAGAGACTACATCTACCTTAGGCACTTTTATATCTAAAGCCATATCTTTATTTCTAAAGTAGGCTCCCTCTCCTCCTCTTGTAATAAGGACACTATCTGCACCTTTGTTGATCAGTTTTTCCGATAGAAGAGAAAGAGGTGAAGAGTAATCATCGAAAAGATCCCTTATCTCATTCTCGTTGGGCTTAACAAGAAGATACCTTCCTGGTATGGATGTCTTTAATAGGCCCCCTCCTGTATCAAGGAGAGTAGACGCCCCCTTTCTCTTGGAAAGCTCCGATATTTCTTTATATATGTCTTTTCTTATTCCATCGGGAAGAGAGCCTGAGAGAATTACTATGTCATTCTCTTTGACATTACTCTCAAGAGAAGAGAGTAGGGCAGATGTATCTTTTTCTGTAATATAGGGGCCCTTTTCTTTTATCTCGGTTTCATTTCCACTCTTTTTATCCATTATATTTATGGTTGTTCTTGTCTCCCCCTCCACTTCGATAAACGTGGACTGGGCTCCAAGTCTCTTTGCCTCTCTTTTTATAATCTTCCCGTTGTCTCCGGCAGTGAAGGCATAGAAAGAGAGAGGACGAATGAAAGAAGATAATACTCTCAATATATTCAACCCCTTTCCTCCCGGGTACACTTCAGCTTTGTTTCCGTGGTATTGAAAGCCCGGAAGAAATGAGTCTATGTAATACATTCGGTCAATAGTCGGGTTAAGACAAATGATATGGATCATAGATAGATTATGTGACAAATAAGGGATGGGTTCCATTAAAATCTAATGGATTATCATCCCCAAAGATTCACAAACTCTTTAAACTCAGGAAGATCTATTCTTGCCTTACCCCATTCGGAAGTAGAGAGAATATGTTTATTCTCAAGTCTGCTTCTTAATACGCTATAGCTATTTGGGTTTTCCATTTTCTCTTTTATATCACAGCAAGTGCAAAAGTTATACACAGAAGCTAGCCTAGGCACTTCAAGGTGGTGTCGA
>CAMEXG010000093.1 GCA_945947045.1 uncultured Spirochaetales bacterium
CCAAGTCGTCATATCCCACCATAATGATGTCGTCTTTATAATTCCATTTCTGCTTTTCAAGCCAGAAAGGAAGTACAGTGTCTTTATATTGTCTAAAATATGTCTCCCACATCCTCTTTCCTCCTTTTTGTCATCTATCAAGTAATAGGCGCAGGGTTGTCGATAATAAGATCGTTGTAGATACCGAGAGCTTCTGCCCTGCTCTTCTTACCGCTGGCGCAGTCAAGAATCAAGTTATAAACCTGAAGTCCTACTTCTTCAAATGTCCCTTCGCCTGTAATGATGTCTCCTGTGTCGATATCAAAGATATCGTTCCACTTCTCTCTTATTTCATGGCGAGTGCAGAGCTTGATGATAGGAATCTCCTTAAGGCTATATGGAGTACCACGACCTGTAGAGAATACCTGCAGTGTTATTCCTGAAGCCAACTGTGTAGGTCCGCATACGATGTCTGAAGCAGGAGTTGCAATAAAGTTCATGCCACTCTTGGTTGGGATTTCAGCTGGTCCTAAAACATCCACAATAGGTGAGTTACCGGATTTTGCAATACTTCCCATAGACTTCTCTTTAATGTTTGAGAGGCCTCCCTTTTTGTTACCTGGAGTAGTATTTGCACTTCTATCTACACCACCCTTCTTCAAGTAGTTGTCGTACCAACCGATTTCTTTAATAAGCTTGTCGACTGTCTCTTTGTCCTGGCATCTTTTGGCAATCATCTCAACAGCGTCTCTTACTTCCGTGACTTCAGAAAAAGCAGTAGTCGCTCCTCCCTTTGCCAAGAGATCAAAGGCAAAGCCTATGGATGGGTTTGCACTGATTCCGCTGAATGCGTCGGATCCACCGCATTGAGTGCCTACAAAAAGCTTTGAAAGAGGAAGCTCTGTGCGCTTTCTCTGATTCAGTTTCTCCAACTTCTTTTCAGCCATAGCCATAATTGAGTCGATCATACCCGAGTAACCGTCGCATTCCTGTAGAACGACTACGTTCTCGTCGTTGATTTCTTCCGGCTCAAGGATTCTATCGACACTAAGCTTTTCGCATCCAAGAGATACGACCATTATCTCGCCGCCGAAGTTGGGGTGATGAGCCAGGTTCTTTACGCACCTGATAGGAATAAATGCGTCGGGAGCATCGATTGCAACTCCACATCCATATGGATGGATAAGTGCAGATACGTCGTCTACATTCTTGTATTTAGGAAGAAGCTCACGTCTGATCCTCTCTGTCGCAGCCCTCAAAACTCCTGCGCAGCACTGGACAGTAGTTGTGATGCCAAGAATATTTCTTGTCCCGGCATACTTTCCCTCTCCGTTGTCATATCCCATCCAAGTAGTACGCTCAGGCTGGAGTGCAGGATACTCGCCGTCTCCTCCGAATACAAGATCGGAAAGCTCTGGGGAAGGAGGGAGAGTCAACATCTTTTCATTAATCCAGTCACCCTTTTCTACATCTTCTGTAAGATATCCAAGAACCACTCCGTACCTTACTACAGCGTCTCCCTTTTTCAGTGGAGAGAGAGCCACTTTGTGACCTTGGGGGACATCAGAGCGGAGAGTGATATCCATACCCTCCAGTTCTTCTCCCTTCTTTGCTTCTTTGATTACTACAGCAACATTATCTTTTTTATTGATTTTTATGGCTCTCATTCTTCACCTCAAATTAGATCAGCCTTCTTCATGGCACTGATGATGCCATCCCTTGCCTTACCCTCCGGAGTCGGAAGATTAGGTCTGTATGGAACACCTACATCACGGCCTACCAAGTTGGCCATATCTTTTGCAGCTACAGGGAAAGAGGCTGCATCCATGCTGAGTCTCACAGGATTAAGTTTGAACTGGGCCTCCAAGGATCCTTTATAGTCTCCTGCAACAAACTTGTTGTAGATATCTGTAATAAGATGAGGCATGAAGTTGGCTGCAGTACATACGCCGCCCACTGCGCCATGGCAAAGTGAAGCATAAAGAAGAGTATCTTTTCCTCCGAAGACTTTAAAGTCTACGTCTCTTGTTCTCCTGATAAACTCTTCCATCTGGGTAATATCGCCACTGGTGTCTTTCATGCCCACGATGTTCTCTACTTCATGAGCCAGTCTCTCTACAAGATTAGCACTCATAGTATACCCGACCCTACCAGGGTTGTTGTAAAGAAGCATAGGAGTAGAAGGTACGGCATCGGCGATGGTCTTGAAGTGGAGGAATAGTTCCTCTTCCGTAGGCTTAAGGAACATAGGCTGAAGTACCGAGATACCATAAGCACCCTTCTCGACAGCCATTTTGGCCAGCCTTACACACTTTTTTGTGCTGATGGCTCCAATTCCGAAATATACAGGAACCCTACCGTTACTCTGAGATATCATAATCTCAAGGCCCCTTTCCATTTCGTCTTCTTCAACCATGTAAAACTCGCCGTTACTACCGAAAGCCAGGATTCCCAATACTCCGCCTTCGATTACATAATCAACCTGGCTTCTTAGCTTCGCTTCATCAATTCTTTCGTTTTCATCGATTGGAGTGAGAATAGGAACCACCACTCCTTTTATAAGGCTTTTGTCCATTTTTACCTCAGTCTTTCTTCTCCACAGAAACAGCAGATATCTTTTCGTAATAGCGTACAAGGGCGCTATGATCTTCTTTTCCACATCCATCATTCTTCAAAGCCTGCATCATCTCCATAACGCTGGCTGTAAGAGGGAGAGATGTAGACGTTGCATGAGCTGCGTTAATTGCGTTGTTAAGGTCTTTGATATGAAGTTCAATTCTGAAACCTGGCTTGAAGTTGTGATCCATCATCATAGGAGCCTTTGCATCAAGAACTGTAGAACCGGCAAGACCTCCCCTGATTGCATTGTAAACAAGAGCAGGATCAGCACCATTCTTCACAGCGAGAGTGAGAGCTTCAGATACTGCAGCGATGTTGATTGCAACAATAACCTGGTTTGCAAGCTTGGCAACGTTTCCGCTTCCAAGGGAACCTACATATGTAACGGAGCCTGCCATTGTCTTCAAAAGGTCATAGTACTTATCGAAAGTCTCTTTCTTTCCACCCACCATAACAGAGAGTGTGCCGTCGATAGCCTTTGGTTCTCCTCCTGATACCGGAGCATCCATCAATTCAATTCCCTTCTTAGCCAGTTCTTCTCCGATGCTCTTACTTTCAACTGGATCGATGGAGCTCATATCGATGACTACTGTACCTTTCTTTGCACCTTCAATGATTCCATCTTTTCCAAGACAAACTTCTCTTACCTGAGGTGAGTTTGGAACCATTGTGATGATGACGTTGCACTTCTCTGCAACTTCTTTTGATGAAGAAGCAGCTTCCGCCCCGCACGCAACAAGCTCATCGACGCTTGCTCTACTGCGGTTATATACAACAAGTTCATGTCCGTTCTTAAGAATATTCTTGCTCATGGGCTTACCCATGATTCCTAAACCAATGAATCCTACTTTCATTTTATCCTCCCAAAGAGTGATTTTAAGGAAGGGACACCCATCCTTTTACAACAGATTATTCCAGAGAAAGAGAAAGGGCAAATTGGAATAACCGATTTCCTCTTTCGTAAAAACTAATGACGTTTTTCTTTATTTTTATTGGAAAATCTTTATATGTCAGACAACCTCATCTCCACTTATTACACTTCACTCTCCTCTCTTAAGAGAAGGATGAAGAAAAATTATCGCACTTTCGGTTTCAAAGGGCCCTATGAAAAGACAGCCTTTTTTCTCTGGCAGGATCAAGCCAGAGAAAAGCTTTCTTCAATTCTGGGCATGGAGACAATAGAAAGAGACGCAGGAAATCTTAGTTTTAATGAAAGAAGAGGAGAAGTAAGTGTAATTGACGGCGGAATAAAGAGAGAGCATATCTACATAGACACTGAAGAAGATGTAACGATGCCTCTTTATATCCTCCATCCAGCGAAAGAGACGAAGGGTACGTTTATAGCTCTTGCAGGCCATAACGGGGCTGGAAAAGAGTCTGTTGCAGGAATAGATACAAATCCTCTGGTGAAAGAAAAAATCGAGAAATATAACTATGACTACGGCTTATTTCTGTCTCGTTTGGGATACACGGTAATATGCCCGGATTCAAGAGGATTCGGAGAAAGAAGAGAGAAAGCCATGCAAGGCGACGAAGGCGAAAAGTACCTTAAGTCTTCCTGTAAAGAACTTTCTCAGTCCGCATTGGCTTTAGGTTTCACTCTCCAAGGTCTCTTAGTCTGGGATATTATGCGACTAATAGATTACTTGACGGAAAGAGACGATATAAACACAGAAGATTTAGGAGTAATAGGTTTCAGTGGAGGAGGCATGCAGGCTCTGTATGCTTCAGCCTTAGACCAGAGAATAAGAAAAGTAATGATCTCCGGTTACTATTATGGTTTTGAAGACTCACTCCTGGAGCTTAACTCAAACTGCCCTTGTAACTACGTTCCATCCCTATTCACGCTCTTCGATATGGGGGACATAGCCTCTTTAATAACCCCAAGGCCAATAGCGATACAGTCATGCCTCCAGGACCACTTGGAGGGGCATAGAGGTATGGAAAACGTAATGGAACAACTAGAAATACTTAAGAAAAGCTATGCATTATTCAATAAGAGTGTCTTCCACGATACACCGGAGGGAGACCATGCCTTTCATAAAGAGAGAGTTGAAGAGATCTTAGCTTTCTTTGAAAAGGAGAAAATATGAAAATAATAGATGTAAAGGTCCTGAAGTTCCACGCAGTGTCCAATGTAGTGAGAGACTCAGAGTTTCACACTCACCCGGGGCCGAAGCACGACACGGTTGAAAAAGTCCTTGTTATTGAGTGTGACGATGGAACGGAAGGAATAGCTTTCGGTCCGATGGATGAGAGAGTCATCCTCTCAACAGTTAAAGAGATTCTTATCGGCGAAGATCCTTTCTTTAGGGAAAGAATATGGAGACGCCTTGTCCAGCTTCAGAGACTGAGACGAAATCTTACTGAAGATACTCTCTGTGCCGTTGATGTCGCCATCTGGGATATATGCGGAAAGAAACTGGATGTTCCTATTTCAAAGATCTTGGGACAATACAGAGAGACTATCCCTGCATATGCTTCCATTATGGTCGGTGATGATATTCCAGGAGGATTAGACACTCCATCCTCCTACGCGGCATTTGCATCTTCTCTTGTCAAACAAGGATACAAAGCTATAAAGCTCCATACCTGGATGCCGCCTATTGTTCCTGAACCAAGCGTGAAGATGGACTTGGAAGCTGCAAGGAAAGTCAGGGAAGAAGTTGGAGAAGACATCACTCTACTTATGGATCCTTACCACTTCTATTCAAGAGAAGAGGCGTTGGAGCTGGCAGACGGCTTACACTCTCTAGGCTTCTTGTGGATGGAAGAACCTTTGGACGAGCACTCTATGGAGAACTTTATCTGGCTCCAGAAAAATACAAAACTCCATATATGTGGACCTGAGACAATAGAAGGAAAGATGTATTCCAGAGCAGATTGGATCAGACACAATGCAACAGATATCGGAAGAGCCGGTGTCATTTATTCGGGAGGAATAACATCTGTAATGAAGACAGTACACTTATATGAAGCAAATGGAATGAGTCTTGAACTCCATGGCAACCATATCGCCTCCCTTCATATTCTCGCATCCATGGGAATAGACGGCAAATACTATGAGAGAGGTATGCTCCATCCCCTTCTGGATTATGAAACGCCAAAGCCGTGGTTTACAAAGATCCATGATCCGCTTCTATCTGACGGAACGGTCCCTGTGCCCACTGAAAGCGGCGTCGGATACTCCCCCAACTGGGATTATATAAACGACAATCTCCTATGAACTCTATGGCGTTGGAGAATATTTCAACGCCTTTTCTATTCTACATTTGTCCTCTTTTTTAAACTTTTCCATAGTTCTTTAGATTCTTTCGATAATTTTTTGCTTTTTATCATTTTTGATGTTTTACCTTTAAGTAGACAAAGATTATTAAAAAGATGAAAACGGACTTATCTTATATTTCTCGCCCTGAATACCTATGTGAATTAAGAGGCAATTGAATTACCGATATCCTCTTATTACAACGACATTAGGAACACACAAGTGCTTCAAGAAGTATTTAAAGTAACAGCCTCAATAATAGGTTCTAGAGTAAATACAACGAGAATAAATAATTCATTTTTTAAGTCAGAGACAAACAAAACTATTGAAACCTACATTGGTTATATTTTAAATGCCTTCACTGTCTCTCCTTTATTATCTATCAATACTAATGCACCTTATAAGATATATATTGAAGATACTTAAACGGGAAACGCCATCCTTGACGATGACGGAATCGAGACGATAGATTTTTCCAGTTTCCCCATACATAGAATACGACAAACGCCCCCTGGTTTCCCAAGGGACGAAATATCACAATTAGAAGAACTTCGGCTGTCGTCGGTACCGATTATCTTCTATGCCGCCTTTTTAGCCTTTCTCTTTTTAATTGCATCTGAAACAAATGGCCAGACAACACATGCAACAGCAATTAAAAGAAGAATACAGGATACTGGACGGGTGAAGAATTCAGCATAACTTCCATGAGAGTAGCTGATTCCTCTTCTGAAATAACCCTCAAGCTTTGGTTCGAGAATAAATGCCAATACAAGTGGAGATGTAGGTAAACCTGCAATACTCATGAAAATGGCAAGAAGACAGAGAGCCAGCATAATATAGATGTCGAAAATATTGTTGCTGATTCCATAACCGCCGATGAAGCTTATTACGAGAATAACTGTATATAGATAGTGATATGGCACCTTAAGTATGTATGGGAACCATCTCTTTGTTACAATCTGAATCAGGTATGTAACAATTGCGGAGACAAGTACACAAGCAAAGATAAGCATAGCCAAATCATGCTGCTCTACCATAAATAACGGACCAGCCTGCAGACCATGGATAGTCAGTGCTGCGATAAGCATGGCTGTAATACCGTCTCCAGGAATACCGAGAGCCATCATTGGGATGAGAGCGCCGCCGAGAGAAGCATTGTTTGCAGTCTCACTGGCCCAGATTCCAGCTGGATTTCCTTTTCCGAAGGTCTCAGGTTCCTTGCTGATGCTCTTGGCATAACCATATGCGACCATGTTGGAGATACCTGATCCCATACCAGGCAGGAATCCGATCCAAAGTCCCACGAAGAATGAGAAAAGAATTGTCTTGATGTTTTCAAAGATGTCTTTGAAAGAAACACCGAGGCCCTTCATGTTCTCTACTTTACACTCAGGCATCTTCGTGCTGCCCTTTGCGTTGTCTCTGATGATCTGGCACATAGCGAACATACCAAGCATCTGGGCGACTGTGGAGATTCCACCGTACAGGTTTACGTTATTAAATGTAAATCTGGACATGCCGTTAATCGGGTCTGCACCTACGCATCCCATCAATAGTCCGATTCCTGCAGCCATGAGGCCCTTGAATATTGATCCCTTTGAAAGAGAAGCAATAAGAGTGATGGCGCAGAAGCAGAGTGAGAAGTATTCCCATGGACCAAGCTTCAATGCAAGGTTGGCGATAAGCGGGGAAAGAACCGTCGCCAAAAGAATTGAGAAGATAGATCCGATAAAGGATGCTGTCATACCGATTCCCAAAGCTTTTCCAGCCTGACCGTTCTTTGTCATCGGGTAACCGTCAAAACAAGTTGCGATGGCTGAAGAGGAACCCGGGATACCTATAAGGACAGCTGAAATAAATGTTCCGGATACACCTCCGATCCAAATAGCCAAAAGCAACACAAAGGATGTTGTTGTGGAAAGCCCGAAAGTAATCGGCAACAAGAGAGCTATACCTAGTGTTGCAGAAAGCCCTGGTATTGCTCCGAATACGATTCCAAGAGAAACCATTGCAATAATGAGAATGAGATTCACTGGATTA
>CAMEXG010000094.1 GCA_945947045.1 uncultured Spirochaetales bacterium
CATGCTTTCATCTCCCGCCTAAAGACGGGAGTCTTCCCGCATGGATTTTATAAGCAAGAAAAATATTTGACTCCAAAGAATCAATGGAGCCAAAATGAAGTATCAGATAAAAAAGGGGATAAGAAAAGATTATAGTATCTCGATAAACTTATCTCTGATGGAAGAGAAGCTGTCATCTACAAAACCGAAGTCTTTCTCTTTATAATTCCAAAGAGCCCTTCCTATACCATATTTTTTAAGTGCTGTATGGATATCTCCAAGCCACTTTATCTTGTATTCCCCTTCAGCCTTATCTATAACTCCATACTCTCCGCAATATAATGGGACATTGTCTTTTTCAGCCTTTTTTAATGCAGGAGTGAAGATGTCGACAAAGAAATCTATTCCTATTTCTCTTATAGAGGGATCAAATACAGCACCGACCAAATTCGGAGAAAGGTCTTTACTTATCTTTCTATACTCTTCAAGTGTCCTTGGATATTCAATTCTAAAATCCAAAGGCATTCCATCAACCCAATATGCTCCTTGATGTGTAAATACCATCGGCTCATAACAATGGAAGTTATAGACAATCCTATCATCGATTGGAATATTAATAAGAGGCACTGAGAGAACATTATTGTAGTTTACGCCCCCGATCACTATCCAAGTTCTAGGGCATATTTCTCTCACGAGAGTTATATACTTACTACATATACCGTTCCATGCATCCGCCACTTCCGGCAGCACAACTTCATTGAGGGGTTCGAAAGCCACCGTCTCTTCATAAAGCGAGAAGCGTTCTGCAATCTCACGCCAAAGAGAGAAGAATCTCTCTTGAAGCTTTTCGCTATAGAAGAATGCTTTTCTATCCATGTCTTTTTTTAATGGATCAAATGAATAACCATAACACTCATGTAGGTCTATAAGCATATTCAGGCCATATTTTTCACACCAAGCCCTACAATTCTCTAAATACCTAAACCCCTTCTCTTTTATTGCTCCTTCATCGTCAGATAGGACTATATAATCAACAGGGACTCTTACATGATCAAAACCAAGAGAAGAAATAAACTCGATATCTCTCTCTGTAATAAAAGACTCAAAATGCTCCTCGTCATATTTAGAAAACTGACTTATCCAGCCACCAAGATTCACACCTTTTTGAAAACCAGTAAACTCTCTCATAAACCAACCTTGTCATCATCATATTACATAAAGATAAAGAATCCAAAATAAATTAGAAAAATAACGAGAGAAAAATCTTTTCCACATACTCTTAGTCTATGGTTTTAGGAGTGTGTCCCATGGGTATATCACCCCACTGAAATAGAAAGCTTCTTATCTTTATTATATCACCCCCTCTCTTGAGTTTCCTTATTTCATCATGAGACTAGCACCTATTGAGAAAACATGAAACACGGCACTCACTATTGTGTTATTATTTCAATATGCACTTAATAACTGGAATCGTAGCAAATGTAGACAGTGGGAAAACGACTCTATCCGAGTCTCTATTATTTACATCTGGCGCAATAAGAAAGATAGGGAGGGTTGATGATAAAAACTCTTTTCTTGATTTCGACAATATAGAGAGACGAAGAGGAATCACTGTATATGCGAAAGAAGCTATCTTAAGTGACAAAATCACACTGATAGATACTCCCGGCCATGTAGATTTCTCCGGGGAAATGGAGAGATGCCTCTCAGCCTTGGATGCCGCGATTCTTATCATATCCGCCCAAGATGGCGTTGCTGGACACACCCGCACTCTATGGAGACTACTTGAGAAATATAATGTCCCTACCCTTCTTTTTTTGAATAAAATCGATATGGCAGGAATCGACAAAGAGAAGATTGAGAGTGATATTATTTCATCCTTGTCTCAAAGTATTGTTCCATATCCTTTCACCGATATGGAAGTAATTGCTGAAAAAGATGACGAAATACTAGAAAAATACCTTTCAGGGGAAGAGATAGACAAAGATGACATTTCGAAGATTATCTCCCAGCGTAAGCTCTTTCCTCTTCTATCAGGGTCTGCCTTAAAGAATCAAGGGACAAGGGACATACTATTTGTTTTGGAACACTTCTTTACTTGTAAAGAAACAACAGAAGACTTCGGTGCACTTCTATATAAAGTATCCAGGGACAAGACAGGAAAAAAGCTTTCTCATCTAAAGATTACAGGAGGAAAACTAAAGGCCAAAGATGAAATCGGAGGAGAGAAAGTCGATGAGATACGCATTTATAACGGTGAAAAATATGAGACTGTAAAAGAGGTCGAAAAAGGTGAAGTCTGTGCTGTAGTGGGACTGGAGACGGCAAAAAGCGGAGACACCTATGGCTCTTATAAAAAGAAGATGAAGAGTGAATGTGAACCAGTTCTCATTTATTCAGTTTCCGATGAAAAAAACACAGATAGACACAAACTTCTGAAAGCGCTGAAAGAAGTTGAATGTGAGTTTCCTGAAATAAAGACAAGAGTAATATCCGGTGACATTGAAATAATGCTAATGGGGCAAGTGCAGACAGAAGTAATAACTGAAATCATTCAAAAGCGTTATGGAATTTCAATTACCCTTGGAGATGGAAAGATAGCCTATTTAGAGACAATAACATCTCCTTCCTATGGAATCGGGCATTTTGAGCCATTAAAGCATTATGCAGAAGTCCATGTTCTCCTTTCTCCAAACGATAGAGGAAGCGGTTTGAAGTTTATTACGTCTCTTCCAAAAAACGATCTCGATACAAACTGGCAGAGGTTAATAAGAACACACTTGGAGGAGAAGTCCCATCTGGGAGTTCTAGCTTCCTTCCCTATCACGGATCTTACTATTACCCTCAAGGCTGGAAGAGCCCATCTTAAGCACACTGAGGGCGGAGACTTCAGGGAAGCCACATACAGAGCCGTAAGAAATGCACTTATGAAGGCTGAGTCAGTCATACTTGAACCTATTTATCAATTTGTGCTCATAGTTCCAAAAGCCCTCTCAGGACGAGCTCTCTATGATATAGAGAAAATGAATGGAAACGGGAGAATAGAAGAAAACAGAAATGGTTATGTCACCATCAGAGGTCGTTGCCCCGTCTCCACCATAAATAACTATGCCCAGGAAGTGAGGGCATATACTCATGGAGAAGGAAGTCTTTCGCTTTTTCCAGATGGATATGAAAGGTGCCACAATGAGGAGGAGGTTATTTGCAACGCCCACTATAATGCTCAAAACGACCTGGATAATCCCTCTGGAAGTGTATTCTGCTCTCATGGCTCAGGCTTCAATGTTCCTTGGGACAAAGTGGAGGAATATGCCCATATAAAGAAAATAGATTAATGATCGAAGCAGCATTAAACCTGTGACAAGTATTATTATTTCTCTTTTTTCCTATTATTTGAAATGCTAACATATTTTTGGAGGATTTATGAAGAATATCCGAAGAAATGTCGTTGCACTTATTGTATGCGTTCTTGTTTGTTTTGTTTCTATTGTCGCAGCAGATAGAATACAAAAGAATTTTGGTAAGACTAAAATAGAGACAGGTACCCTATCTACTGACAAGGGAGATGTAGCTTATAAGTTATACATCCCTTCCAGCGCCTCAGAAACCAATAAGGCTCCAGGAGTTTTATTGCTCCATGGATATCAGAACGACCATGAAACAAACGCCGCCTATGCAATCGAATTATCAAGACGGGGTGTAGTTGTTCTTGCAATAGACGAATATGGACATGGTGATACTCCGATTCCAATGAAAGAGAGAGGTTGGACCAACCATAAAGTCACTGTAAACTTCGGAGAGGACTCTGAAGAGAATAAAACATATGCTATGATTTCCGGACCATTAAGGTATAAAGTCTTGATTAACTTCTCTACTCTTTCATTCTTCAATGACAGGTATTCCAAGGGTACGGATGGATCTGTCGTATCAGACAGCGCAATGGGAGGGATCTCATCATACGCATATCTCTCGTCACTCCCATATGTAGACAATACAAGGCTCGGCATCTCCGGCCACAGTATGGGGACTTGGGCCAGCTGGTCTGTCGCAGCAGCATATTCTGGTGCAAAGGATGAAAATGGCGTAGATATTACTCCAAAGGCAACAGTTCTTCAGTGTGGAGAGCTATTCAGGGACTCCATCTATGACAACTCAAAGTATTTCTTCAACAATGTACTATTGCTACAGGCAAAATATGATGAGTTCTCATACTTCAGAGACTACAAGTCATTCGTCGACGACGATATTCTTGATACCATGCTGAGAACAGAGTTCTTGGGAGTGGGCGCAGATGAGAGTGAATGGAATACTACATATGGCAGTTTCTCTGACGGAAGCGCCAGAAGAATCGAACTCTTAAACACTAACCATAGACTTACAACTCACAACAAACATGGTATGGCTGCTTCTCTTGATTGGTTTAAGGAAGCAATAGGATTTGAAAGTAGCCTCTCATCAAACGACCAAATCTTCATGGTAAAAGAGTGGCTGGTGTTCCTCGCCCTACTCTCTGCTCTCTTCAGTATGGTCCCTCTAATGAACCTTCTGTTGACTCTCCCTTTCTTTGCTCCTGTCGTCTGCGGCGTTCCTAATAGACCAAACAGAGAAAAAAGCGGGGAAAAATGGTGGAAGGGAGCGATTATCACAATGGCCATTACAGCGCTCACTTATCCATTCTTGACACAGCTGGGACATGGACTTCTGCCACTGCCGGAGAGTATCTTCAGAATGACTATAGGAAACGGCTTCCTCTCTTGGTATATGGTACTCATCGTCATCATGGTAGTGACAACAGTCGTTTCTTGGAAAAAAGCGAAAAAGAAGGGAGACCCTCTTGATTATGCAGATCTGGGATTTGCAGGAGAAAAGAAGGCGGCCCATATTGACTGGAATATGTTCCTTCGTTCCATAGTTCTAGTTCTATCTATGGTTCTATTTATGTATATTCTTCTCTTTATTTCCACTAAACTCTTCTCCTTGGACTTCAGATTCATCTGGCCGTTCTTCCGTTTGTTCTCCCTCGAACGCTTTGGCCAGTTTCTGGTATATATCCCGATATTTGCTCTCTTTTTCCTTCTTAACAATAGCAAGATATTTGCACAGATGAGAGTGAAGGAAGCGGGAATGAAGGGAGCGAAATCCTTCTTTATCTCTTGGTTCCATAATGCGATTTGTATGGTGGGAGGAATCTTAGTTGTTATTCTTATTGAGTATATTCCATTCTTCTTAGGAATAGGCCCGGGAGCAGACTTATTGTTCACACCTACATTTGGCGGACCTTTTATGTCCTTGTTAATTGTATTTGCCCCTCAGGTCCTCGTTTTCTCTGTTCTATGCACAATAACCTATAGAAAGACTGGAAACGTATTTACAGGTGCTCTTCTTGTTGCAACTCTTGCATGCTGGATTGTCACCGGTGGAAGTGCAATCTTATAAGAAACGAAACACAAACGCCTTCTTCTTAATTGGGAGAAGGCGATTATTTTCATTGGAACCATTATCAGAACCATCTGCAAAGAGTTTATGTACAGATAGGTTCATTATTGACAGTGGAAAAAGAGCTCCATAGAATTCCTTTATAATGAGCGACATCCAACATCCTGAAATCAACAATATATTTAATAAAATAAATTCAGTTATTCCAGTGATAACAAAATCAGAAAAAAAGGTTGCACAACTGGTTCTTGAAGAAAGAGAGAATATTACAAATATGACTATTCTCGATATTTCCCAGGCAGCTCAAGTATCAGAAGCGAGCGTAATCAGATTTTGCAACAAAATAGGATTTAAACGACTCATAGATTTCAAGATACAGATAGCAAAGGACGCTTCCTCAAAAGACGGCCAATCTACTTCTCAGTCCCTCACCCAGGAAGATGAATTTTTGAACGTCATAAAGAATACAGCATCTCTCATTAATCCAAGCAAGATTAAAGAAGCAGTAGATATGATAGAAGAATCAGAGCAATTATTCTTCTATGGTATCGCCGCCAGCGGAATATCAGCCCGTGTAGGAGAAGATTGTTTCCAGAGAATGGGAATAAATGCAAGTGTTGTTACGGAAGACCACTTTCAGATTTTAAAATCCGCAAGAATGTCAGAGAAGGATATGGTCATCGTTCTATCCCTATCGGGAAACACCAAAGATATTTACGAAGCATGTGTGCTGGCAAAGAAAAACAAGGCAAAAGTAGTAGCCATCACAAGTTATCCAAATTCCCATATTGCCCGCATTGCAGACGTTGTCTTATTGACCAGCGCAAAGGAAGATCTAATTGACGGCGGAAAAATAACAGGATATGTAAGCCAATTATATGTCATCGAAGAGCTGAAGAGAGAATATGCTCTTCGTCATAGCGAGAACGTATCACGGTTGAAAGAATTGATCGGCACGTCCATCATCAGTAAAAAATTCTAACCATCCCCCTTTTCTCTTATTTTCTCTGCACGAAAAGATTTAGTTAATAGTAAAGATGAAGATCACCATACCTTCATCTCATCTTCTATACTCCTTCCACTCTATAAGACTAAGTTACCAAGTATAAAAAAAACATTTGACAACCGTTATTTGAGTGATAACATATCATTAGTTTTTGAAGTAAAACTACATTTTAAATATAATTTTGGAGTTTTTTTTCATGAAAAAAGATAAATTTATCTCCTTGGTAAAAGGTGGAATAATTGTTTCTTGCCAGGCTCTTCCCGGAGAACCTCTTTACTGCACGGAAGGGGGTATCATGCCGCTTATGGCAAAGGCCGCAGAACAAGGGGGGGCCGTAGGGATCAGGTGTAATGGACTTGTCGACATCGTGGGAATCAAGAACACTGTCAAACTTCCGATAATCGGCATAATAAAAAGAAAATACGATGGATACGGTGCATACATCACACCATCCATGAAAGAAGTCGACGAATTAGTTGAAAAAGGTGTGGAGGTAATTGCTGTTGATGCCACAGACTTGACTCATCCAGGAGACATCTCATCTTCCGAATTCATCAGTAGAATCAAAGAAAATTACCCGGACCAATTGATTATGGCTGACTGCTCGTCTTTTTCCGATGCAGAAAAAGCATATAAGGCGGGAGCTGATTTCGTAGGTACCACCATGAACGGATATACAGATAACAGTATTTCCCAATTTGATAGTCCAAACTTTCAGTTGGTAAAGGAAATAGTGTCAAAACTTCCTGTCCCCGTTATTGCAGAAGGCAGAATTCATACACCCGAAGACGCAGTAAAGATGCTTGAAGAAGGGGCATTTTGTGTAGTTGTCGGAGGAGCTATAACACGTCCCATGGAAATCACAGAAAGATTTGTCCATGCAATTAATCAATCAAGATTACGCAGTATGCGTTAACAAAATAAAAAAAGGAGGAACTTATGAGAAAAGTTCTTGCAATCATTCTTACCCTATTAATGGTATGTTCTTTGGCTTTCGCTTCCGGAGCGAGTGAACAAGGAAAGGGCAAAGGAGAAGTCGTCATTTACTCTCCTAATTCAGACTCCGAAATTGCTGCTGTAATCCCGGCTTTTGAAGAAGCAACAGGAATCAAGGTTATTCTTCAGTCAATGGGAACAGGTGACGTATTGGCTAGACTTGAAGCAGAAAAGGCTAATCCTCAGGCAGATATTAACTGGGGTGCCGTCAACTTAGGCTTCTGGAAAGGACATGAAGATCTATATGAAAACTATGTATCTCCTAACGACAAGAACCTTCCTGAAGCATATCAGAGTTACAACGGATTCTTTACATACACAAAACTGTCAGGAAGTGCAGCCCTCTTGATCAATAAAGACGTGTTTAAAGAATTAGGTTTGGATCCTGAGGAGTTTACAGGATACAAAGATCTTCTCAGACCTGAGCTTAAGGGCAAAATAGCAATGGGAGACCCAACCGCTTCATCAAG
>CAMEXG010000095.1 GCA_945947045.1 uncultured Spirochaetales bacterium
TTTTACTGCCAATGGTGCTGTTTCAGAAACGATTATTCCTTCAGATTCTATTACACTATCAGAATCTTTTGATTCTACAGGAGGAGCTGTTGCAAAAGGTGTTGTATTTGCTTTTGTAAGAGTAGCATCTCTTTCGAAGCTTGATTTTTCCATTAAATGGAGTGATTTACAGAATACTACTGAGGCTTCAGATAAGATAAAGTATAAAGTTTATGTAAATGGAAATGAAAATGGCTCTCCTTATCAGTTTTATTCTTTTGATCCATCAAAAGATGTTATGGTTGATAAAAGAATAGAACTTTTAATTGAAACAGAAAAGTATAAAAACTCTTCTAAGAGTAGAACCTATGAATCGACAATTACGATGAAGGTTACGGCGGAGGGATCATGAAATATAATAAGACTATCTTTATGGCTATCTTGTTTTTATTATCCATATTTACTTTAGAAGCTAAAAGTTATGTTGCTTATAACGGAACTGGAGCAACTGGAAATAATGCAACTTTTATTGTCATGTTGAATAGTAATGCCGATTTGTTGTCAATAGGCTTTTCTTCTACTGATCCCGGGGATGATCATTCTAACTTGTCTCCTATTTCTTCAATTCCACTTAATAGAAGTGTTACAACCTTTGAAGGGGGAAAAATGACAGTAAAAGCAGAAGCAGAATTCTATGCTTATTGGCAGATTCAACAAGCTGGTAGTTACACTATTTCATTATATAGAAAATCTGGCTCATTATCATCTGAAAACGGTACATTACCATACACGGCTCTTCGCTTGGATAAAGAAAATGATAATGGTATTCCTGTCTCAAACGATGGATCGAATTCTACTCCTTTATCTGATTATTCAGGAGGAAATATCCTAGAAAAGGGAAGTGTACAAATCGGTGTCACTACATCAGAAGCAAGAGGATTTCCTTATGGAACCATTTTTACAGATCAGATGTGTATAAAGGTGAGTAGCATATGAAGAAGCTATACTTATTTGTTATAATTCTACATATTTCATTTCTTGTTTTTGCTACAAACAATCAATGGAATAAGGAACAAAAAACGGGGGAAGAAAGTTTTTTAGTTGTTTTTGATTTAACTGATAGTGATCATTCTGATCTGTATTCTGATATCGGTTTTTCTCGTACGCCTCTTTCCAATGGTAGTTATACTACCTATGAAGGAGGAACTCTCACAATGGAATTCGAAGAGATAGATACAAATGGTTCTACTGCAGTTGCAAAAATGAGTGCTTCTACATATGCATACTGGCATGTTGTTGTAGGATCTGGAACAATAATATACCTTAAAATCTCACCTAAGCCCGGTGCTGTTGTTGGTTGTAAATTTTATGGATATACAGATGAAAACAAAAATGTATCTAAAACCGAAACAGGGCTAGTTTCTTCTGAAACCGAAGTCCAACTATTGGTGATAAACAAAATAGGCAGAATTCTTGGCAGCACTGAAATAAGTATAGAAGCGAAACTTTCAAATTACTATTACCCAGATGATATCATCTGTAATCTTACATTGGTGACGAAAACGATATGAAGAAGTTTTTATTGTTATTGATAACAGCTTTTACTGTTCTAAATGTTTTTCCTTCAGAAGTAGCTTCTTCTATTCGTAAAGATGCTACTCAGACAGTAAGGTTGAGTGTGACCACATATAATACAGTGTATCTCGGAGTTGCAGAGAATGAGGTAAATAGTTCGATTATTCCGAAGTCCATAAGTGAAACAAGTTTTATCTACAATCCTCGAACCATGAATTGGGAAACGGACAGTTTCTATTTTTATGTAATTTCCTTTGTAGCTGTACCGCTAACAGTAACTCTTACTCCCTGTGGCCCACTAACAAATGGTAGCACATCCAGTGTTGTTAAGTGGAAGAATACTGCATCATCTTTTCCTTATACAATGACAAGTTCAACGAGTAAAGATGAAGGCTTGATGTTAATCAATGAAGAATCAACTGTATACACGAATCCCCGCGTCTATTCTTGGGAAGTAAAATTAGTTGTAGATGGAAGTTCACCTGTTGAGGCTCAAAGGTATACTGGTGAATTCAAATTAAAGGTAAAGACAACAACATGAAGCGGTATATATCCATTATTCTTATTCTTTTATGTTTTTTTGTATTGAACAATCTGTTTGCTTATACTTCATCGGATAATAAACAAATAAGTTATATTTTGGAGCTAAACAAAAGTGGAGTAAATAAAATCTATTTTGCAGAGAGTGCAACTATTGATGAAAAAGATCAAAGTATCATTTCCACTCCACTTTCGAACAACAGACACATTTTCCCGTTGCTATCAAATTCAACAGACATTACTCTGTCTGATAACCTTTTTTTTGTTTGGGAACTCGATGATGCTACGGGTGCGGAAATATCCTTAAAATTCGTATCATCAGATACTGATTTCAATACTGGGTATATGCTTCAAAACGTAAATGATAAGTATTCGACAGATTCATCTAAATCAAATAATTTTAATTATTCTGTTTCAGTCTATAAACCAGATACCACACTATTAGATTCTCCTATTGTTGTTGAACACGGCACTGTTCTAAAACCGCGAGAAGTATATAAAGCAGGCGAATTAAACAACTCCTATGTAAGAATCTACATGGAAGTTTTGGCTCCGATATGGGAAGATGGTGGAACTCCTGCCTTTATGGATGCTCAGTATGCCGGGTATATTGTGGCGGAATTAAAGTTTAATTAGAGAGCTTTAGGCATTTGATGTAACTCTTTTATAGTAGAAGAGTTGGTGTAAGCACCTTTTTTGATGAAAAGACGATATGTCATGGATGATAGCGTCCACCAAGGTTAAGGTATTTCCTCCTCAAATCGTCTGCCGGTCTCTTTACATATGCCTTCAATAAAAGTATTTGTGAAACCAGCTTTAGCTATTGACTAGAAATCTCTATTGGCACTAGATATACAACTATTTATATTGTGCTTTTTAGAATTTCCTTAACTCTCCAATACCTACATATCAGGTAAACTGTTTAATCTCCATATAGATTTAATTTGCCAACTGGTGTCTAGTGAGGCAAAATATATGTATGGCTAGTTTATTGATTAAAAATGGTCTTGTGGTGGATACCGAATGGACCAGACACAGCGATATTTTGGTTGAAGGATCCCGCATTAAGAGAATTGCGAGAAATATTAACACTGAAGATTGCCCAGAAGACACACACATTGTAGATGCTTCCGGCTTATGTGTTCTTCCTGGCATTATTGATGCTCATACTCATTATCATCTTGTTAGTAGGGGGACAGTTACTGCAGATTCCTTCTTGGAAGGAAGTAAACTTGCTGCTTTTGGTGGCGTAACTACAGTCATCGATTTTGCCGATGACAATAAAGTATCTCTTTTGACAAGCACCAAAGACAGGCAGAAAGAAATGAGGGAGATGAGTATCGACTACTCACTTCATCAGGGAGTATATGCTTTCAGAGATTCCTTGAGGGCGGAACTCAATCAAGTGAAGACCAAAGGCGTAGGAGCCATCAAAATCTTTACTACATATAAGAATGTAGGATACTTGGTTGAAAAAAGAGATGAACTAAAAGAGATATTCTCTATCTGTAAGGAGCTTGGACTCCTAGTATGCGTACACGCTGAAGACGATAAAACCATTACAGAAATAAGCGAGAATTGGAAAGGTGGATATAAACCAAAGGACCACGCAGACCTAAGACCTGCAGAGGCAGAGGCAAAGGCCATCAAATATGTCGGAGAGATAGCCGGCGAGTTGGATATGCCTATATATATCGTCCACCTCTCTTCAAAGCTTGGCTTGGAGGCTGTCAGAGACCTAAGAGAAAAAGGTGTCAAGGTAATCTGTGAGACGACTCCCCACTACCTTTTCCTTGATAGATCAAAGCTGGAAGGCCCTGACGGTCCACTGTACGTCATGACTCCTCCACTAAGGACAAAAGAAGACAACGAAGCCCTACAGGAAGCATTGATCGATGGAGAAATACAAGTTGTAGCTACAGACCACTGTGCATTTACTCGTGAACAGAAACTGGAAAGTGACGACTGTAGGACAATATACCCTGGTATTCCTGGAACAGAAGAACTGTTGCCCCTCGTCTACAACTTTGGACACGTAAGCGGTCAGCTATCGATGGGGCAGATTGTAAACCTTCTCTCCACAGGTCCTGCGAAAGCCTTCGGTCTTTATCCAAAGAAGGGGGTGTTACAGGAAGGATCAGACGCAGACATCGTCCTCTTCGATCCATCTGAGATATGGACAATATCAAAAGACACGACACACTCTCAAAGTCATTATACTCCATATGAAGGAATGACGGTAATGGGCAGGGTGAAGATGACATATCTAAGAGGACGCCTGATTATGGGCCACGATATTTATCTGGGTCTTGAAGGTGACGGGCAGTTTGTAAAATCGAAGAGATGACAAACTCTTTTCCAATTGAGCCTCGGCAAAAGTCGAGGTTCTTTTGTCATAAGTGTTTTGGTATTTCGTCAAAAGAGGTTATCTTTACTTTAGATACCTTCTTTTGTTGATAAAAAAGAGATTAATCTTCAATATCTCTTAAGAGATAATAAAGGAGAAAACATGGCCAAGGCCTTTTTATTTGATGTTGATGGTGTTTTGACAGATAGTGCTGATATTTCTAAAGAGTTAGTCAAGAGATATTTTTTACTTCTAGGTAAGACAGTGGGAGAAGAGGATATCATTCCAAATTTAGGCATGGGAATGAACGCCCTATTTATTAATACTGCAGAAAGGGTAGGTGTTAAGATAGATTTAGAAGAAGCCCTTTCCTTTTTTAGAGAGAACTACGCTCTTATTCTCAAGGAAAAAAAAGAAATACCCGGGGCCTCCGCTTTCGTCATGGATGCCAGAAAGAAAGGCGTATTGACAGCCGTAGTTTCCTCTGCTCCTCTTTGGAGGGTGGAAGAAAACTTGGCTTCCATCTCTCTTTCCCCCTCTGACTTTGACCTTGTTTTGACAGAAAGAGATGTGAAGAGGAATAAGCCTTACCCTGATATCTACACAAAGGCCATGGTTGAGCTTGGAGTCGACAAGAAAGACGCTGTTGTGTTTGAGGATAGTATTTCAGGAATAAAGAGTGGAAAAGAAAGCGGTGCTACGGTTGTAGCTCTCACTACAACACTAGGCAGAGAAAAAGCTAAATCTTGCGGGGCGGATGCAACATTAGACTCCTTCCTGCTTTTCCCCCGATACTCATCATCTTCTGATCTACCCTCCGCATTAAGAGAATTAAGCGGCAGTGGAAGGAAAGCAATTCGTTATGGTGCCAATTGGATTGAAAGCCTGGAGAGAAAGGCGAACAATGAGGAAGTGATGAAAGAAGCTGTCGACAAAGCCTTTTCAGCTATGGAACACGCTTATTCTCCTTATTCAAACTTTAAAGTGGGAGCCGCAGTGCTTTCTTCAGGTAGTGGCAGAATCTATAGCGGATGCAACGTGGAGAATGCTTCATATGGCGCCACAATTTGCGCTGAAAGGAATGCAATTACTACAGCCATTACAAATGAAGGGGCCATAGGGATAGACCTGCTGGTTGTGGCAAGTGGATGTAATCCTCCTGCAATGCCTTGTGCTATGTGCCTCCAGTTTATGTCGGAGTTCATCAGGCCGGAGACTCCTATAGTGCTTGTAAACACTATGGGCGTAGTAGAGAACTACAAGTTCTCTGATCTGTTACCCCATCCGTTTGATTATGAGGCGCTTTGATGAGAAAAGTAGTTATTCCCTTGATATTCGCTTTAATTATTCTGACTTTCTCTTGTTCCACTACCAAGCCTTTTACAGATCAAGAAATGATACAGAGTGATCTGTCTTTATCTGAGAAGCTTGAGAAATATGGAGGGAAGAAAGTCACTGTAGATGATCCTCTATTATATTTCGACGGCTCAGTTTGGCTGGAGGACATGACTCTTATGGTTGAGGAAGCGGAGGATTACATTCTTCTTTCCACCTTCCTTGGCTCTTCTTGTCCGAATCTAGAGCCTTTATTTGATGCAATAGTCAAAAAAGCAGAAGAAGGAGTGAGAGTCTATGTAATCATAGACGGAACTTCATCACTGGATATGACTGAGTCCAAGTTTGTCATGACCAATTTGTCTTTCTTAAGGGAAAAAGGCGTAAATCTTCTTATCTATTCTCCGATTTCCTTCTCCCATTTGATAAACCCTGTCCAGATAATAATCCGTGACCATAGGAAGATGATGGTCATTGACGGAAAGATAGCTGCAATCGGAGGAATGAACATCAACTATATCTCCATGGGGGCAGAAGATAAGACTCAGAGAGATAGTATGTATGTATTCTCCTCCCCGTCTCTTTCGTCACTTCTTATTGATGAATTTGTAAAGATATGGAATGAAGGAACTGTAGATTACATTGATGTTTCTTCTTTCAAAAAATACGTAAATGAAACAGAAGGAAATGATGCATGGCTCTTTAATAGAAACGTGTACTCGGGAGATGTTTCCATAGCCGGAATGTTTGCTTCTTTAATAAACGAAGCCCAATCATCCATTTTCCTCTGCCCATACCTGCCTACGGTGGACGATAAAATGGCAGAGAGCCTGAGAAATGCCAAGGAAAGGGGAGTGGAAGTTGAAATCTGGTGCTCCCAGGACAGCAGAGGATATGCAAAGGCAGGCTCATCTTGGGCTGTTGCAGAGCTAATAAAAGACACAGGAGCCACCTTTCATGAAGTGACTTATGATGAAAACGGGGAACTTCTTCCCATGTACCACATGAAAATGATGGTTGTGGATGATAGATATATCGTCATCGGCTCAAGTAACTTTAACTACAGGTCTATGACACTCTCCCATGAAATAGCACTTGTGGTGGATTCTCCTTCCTTTGCCCAAAAAGCAAAAGAGGCTGCGATGCTTAGTGCCGGAAAGGGTGTAATTCTAACAGAAGAAGAGGCTGAAATGGCAAAGAAAGAGTATGGAAACCTATTTGCTTATCTCTTCTCATACTTTGGAGGTTGATTTTGAAAAAGATAGTATCTCTTATTCTGATTTTATTTCTTGTTTCTTCAATATGGGCGGGAATCGGAGGAGGATACTCTGTTTCTCCCATAGGAGAGAAGTTTGGAGACGAACACTTTGGAGGAGCGTCTATCAGCGGATACTTCTCTCCCACAGGGCTGAGAAATATCGGGAAGATAGAAGCCGATGTCCTGGTTTCTATGAAGAGTCCTGTATTCAGGGGAGTGAACTTGACTCTTTCTTCTCCTGTTTTCCAGACGGTAGACCATCCATTCAACTACGTTTTTTCAAATAGGGTACTTTGGCAGCCTACAGTAGGAGTTGGAGTTCAATATAGAAACGGCAACAGACTTAGGGCTATGGTGGAGATATCACCATTTGTATTTCAGGACGCTGCATTTATGTATGAGATCCTTTCCCCATACGTTTCATTTGACTTTCAAGGAAACTATGGATGGGGTATTACAATCATGAAGTTTAGTGCCAGCTTTGGGAGTTTGAAATAATGAAGAAAAGATTTTTGATCATTCTCTTGTCGATATTAATGCTTTTACCTCTCTCCGCTAAAAACAAGTATTTTGATTTTGCTTTTATGATAGGGCAGGGAAACTATACTTGGCCGGTAGAAGGAATCGGCGTTTCTTATGGTTTTGATGTGGGACTCACAGACAAAATAGAATTTGGCTTCTGGGGGGTGTCTCAGGTA
Source organism: uncultured Spirochaetales bacterium (assembly GCA_945947045.1). Lineage (GTDB taxonomy): Bacteria > Spirochaetota > Spirochaetia > Sphaerochaetales > Sphaerochaetaceae > Ornithospirochaeta. Next base: position 7,733 of record CAMEXG010000095.1, read on the forward strand.
ATACCTCAGCCTTTTAAGTCGAATGTACTGGGTGGTGAACTCTCTTTTGCACTTCTAGGGCAGAGGAGCACCGGTGGCAAAGGGAGCGGGGTAAATATGAATA
>CAMEXG010000096.1 GCA_945947045.1 uncultured Spirochaetales bacterium
TTGACAAAACAAAACTACCGGAAGGAATTTACGCATTAATTGAAACAAACAAAGGTGACATTCTACTTTCTCTTGAATATAAGAAAGTCCCTATGACAGTCTGTAACTTTATTGGGCTAGCGGAAGGTGAATTGAACCTGGAGAAGAAGGGGACACCCTTCTATGATGGTCTTAAATTCCATCGTGTAATCGACAACTTCATGATCCAGGGTGGTTGCCCAAAGGGAAATGGTACTGGAGGTCCTGGATATAGATTCCCTGATGAATTTGATTCTTCTTTGAAGCATACAGGTCCTGGTGTTCTTTCTATGGCTAATGCTGGCCCGGGAACAAATGGCAGCCAGTTCTTTATTACTCATGTTGCCACTCCTTGGCTTGATGGAAAACACACAGTATTTGGCCATGTTGTAGAAGGACAGGATGTAGTCAATAAGATCAAACAGGGTGACAAGATGAATAAGGTCTCTATCATCCGTGTAGGTGAAGATGCAGAGAATTTCAGTACTACAGCTACAGATTTTGCTGAATATGTCCAGGGAGTTGAAGCAAGGGAAAAGAAAAAGCTTGAAGAGGAGAAGAAAAGAGTGTTGGATGAAATAAAAGCTAGATATCCAAACGCTAAGAAAACTCCTTCCGGTCTTATGTATGTGGTTGATAGAGAGGGTGAAGGCGGCGCTTCCCCGAAATATGGTCAAAGAGTTACTGTGCACTACCAAGGAACTCTTATGGACGGAACAATCTTCGACTCTTCATATTTGAGAAAAGAGCCTGCAACTTTCCAGATCGGACAGGTGATTGATGGTTGGAACGAGGCTCTTCAGACTATGACCAAAAATGAAAAGAGGACACTTATTATTCCATCTGAACTTGGATATGGCGAGTATGGATATCCAGGAGTCATTCCTCCTAATGCATGGCTCATTTTTGAGGTAGAGCTATTAAAGTTCTGATGAAGGGTAATAGTGTAAAATACGTCTGCAGGGAATGTGGACATGAAGAAACAAAATGGGCAGGAAAATGTCCTGAGTGTGGCAGCTGGAACAGCTTCGAGGAAGTCGAAGCTGCTTCAGCTAATGTTTGTAACCCAAATACAACCGTGATAGATACAAGCGTGAGAAAGCTTTCTGAGATTCCATATGAGAAGACGATGAGAGTATCCTCAGGCATCATTGAGTTGGACAGGGTCCTCGGTGGAGGGGTGATGAGACCCTCTGCAGTACTTGTTGGAGGAGAACCTGGGATTGGAAAGTCCACAATAATGATTCAGATGCTTTCCTCTCTTTCCTCTTCTGCGTCAGTGTTGTATGTATCAGGAGAGGAATCTCCTTCTCAAGTTAAAATGAGAGCAGAGAGACTCGGTCTAGATACGTCTAAGATAGATATTTTTTGTGATACCAGACTTGAGGCGCTTTTGGATTTAATAGAGAAAAGGAAACCCGGGTACATAGTCGTAGACTCTCTTCAGACACTCTCTACGGCCTCTGTAGCCTCTTCTGCCGGCTCTCCCAACCAGATTAAGACTTGTTGCATGGAACTCTCACTGAGGGCCAAGAAATGCGGCTCTGCTATTTTCTTTGTTGGACATGTAACAAAGGAAGGTACCATAGCGGGACCAAAGATTGTCGAGCACATGGTTGATACCGTCCTTTACTTTGAGAATGCAGAGAGCGGAATGAGAATGCTTAGGGCTGCAAAGAGTAGATTCGGCAGTGTGGACGAGATAGGTCTTTTTGAGATGACAGAGAAAGGTCTGGTGTGCGTAAAGGATGCCTCTAGGTATTTTTTAAGTGCAAGAAGTGATGGAGATCTTCCTTCCGGTATAGCATTCACTCCAGTAATAGAAGGATCCCGTACTTTTGTCGTGGAGGTTCAAGCTCTTGCTGTTCCTGCAAGGAGCGGTTATCAAAGGATATATTCAGACAAAGTTGATATGGGTAGAGTCAATAGAATAGCTGCTATTCTCGAGCGTCATGCAGGATTGGATCTCTCTCAAGATGATATATATGTCAATGTGGCTGGAGGAATGAAGCTTAAAGAGGGGGCTGTTGATTTAGCGTTGGCTTTGGCTTTGTATTCTTCGAAGACAGATACTCCTCTTCCTTCTGTTCTGGCTTCTTTCGGAGAATTATCTCTTGCAGGAGAAGTAAGACCTGTTACATTCTCTTCACGTAGGTCTAAAACTCTTTATGATATGGGTTTTTCCAAGATAATCGTAAGCCAGGGAACGGAGAACGAAGGTAGTGTAGACACAATTAAGGCAAAAGATATAAGAAGTGCCGTAATCGCTGCTTTCAAGGGTGCAAAAAAGAATAAGTAATGACCCCTAATAAATAGTTATATAAATTTGTTAGGAATCATTATTAATTGTTAACTATTTGTAATGTAAAAAATAAGACAGGAAGAGTATTCCTGCCTTATTTATTTTATCATATTCTTGCGATAATAAACGGGAATGCTACCAGAGACCCGAGAATACTACCAATACTACTTGTCAGAAGTGCTACGAGACACTTTAAGATTCTGTTTTTATACCAGCCTTTTAGTGTAAGTGCGTCTGTAGACATATTTTCGAAATCCTTGACTTTCGGTGGCTTAAAGGAAGCTTGCCAAATGCCGGCAAATATTCCTACTCCCAGAACTGGATTTAAAACGAAGAATGGCGCTGTAACACCAGATAGAAGGCATGTCAGGAAGGAAGCTCCTCCGATAAGAGTGAATATAAATGTAGAGGAAGCATTGGCAGCCATCCACCATAGGAAAGCTTTGATTCCTTGATCCCAGCCGTTGAGAACGATACCTAAAACGACAAGTAATACGATTAGAGTAGGTATCACCCATTGTGCAATTTTACTTCCTACACCTTTGGGGGGGATGACTGTCAGGTCAGAAATATCTAGGGAAAGCTCTCCTTTCTCAAGTTTCTCGAAAGTCCTTATAATACCTTGTGTGTGACCTGCTCCTATTACAGCTACTTTAGTTTTTCCTGCTGCTTTAAAAATAGATGTAGCGAGGTATCTGTCTCTTTCGTCAATGAGTACTTCTTTTACGGAAGGGAGTTCTTTCGCAACTTCCTTCATCATTGATTCCAAAGTCTCTTCATTCTTTAATTCTGCAAGTTCTTCTTCTGATATCTCTTCTTTAGAGAATGCTGCAGATATTAATGTGGCAAGAAGCTTACATTTATTCCAAAGGGTGCTTTTTCCCCAGGCGCGACGGAATGTAATTTGGATTTCTCTGTCACATAGAGAGACAGGTATTCCCATTTCCTCTGCAAGTTTTGCAGCTCCAACAATCTCTGCTCCTGGATCTGCTCCTGTCTGGGCACCCATTCTTTTCTGGAATGAAGCTAAAGCAGTATTTGCCAATAGAAGAAATCCCTTTCCGTCTTTAAGGATTTTCTTTATATCCATATTCTCCCAGCTTTTTTCCTGGGTTTTGCTCTTCATTCTTCCATCGTCAAGTTCAATGCATACACGGTCGGGATGCTGTTCTTCGATAATTGAACGCACTTCCTCTACGCTTTGGTTAGAGACATGTGCAGTCCCTACAAGATGAATTACGTTTCCATTATCGAAGTGAATGACGTGGTATGTGTCGCTAATCTTTTCTGTAACCATACTAATCAATATAACCGTCGTGGGGAACGACGGCTATAGTTTTCCTTATGAGATTTATTTGATTTCTTTAAGCATTGCTTTTACGAAGGCTGCAACTCTCTCTGCTGATTCAACTTCTACATGCTCGTTTACAGAGTGGACATCAAAGAGATTAGGACCGATAGACAAGGAATCCATGCCCTTTATTCTATCATTGATGGTACCACATTCAAGACCGGCATGGATTGCTGTGATAATCGGTTCCTTGCCTACAATCTTGACATAAGCATTCTTTACTTCTTTAGTAAATGCAGAATCAGGATTAGGAGCCCAGGCTGGGTATCCATCACCAATTTTTACACTAAATCCATTTCCTTCAAGGACAGACTGAATCTCATAGGCGAGGTTGAGTTTACTTGTTTCCACCGAGGAACGGACAGAGTATGTAATTTTAACACTCTTTTCATCCATCTCTACAATTGCCATATTGTCACTTGTCTCGACGACGCCCTTGAGAGCCATAGACCAGCTTCTGACACCTGTAGGCGAAGTAAATAGAGTCTCTCCTATTTTTCTTGATAGGTTCTCTGTAAGAACCATTTCCGGTGTCTCGGTATTTTCAATAGTTATTTTAGCATTAGGATCGGAGTATTTATATTCAGTCTCTATTTCTTTCTGAAGATTGTTTATTATACTCTCTGCTACTTCCTTCTCTGATACTGTTATTACAGCCTCTGCTGTTGATGGAATGACGTTTCTTCTTGTTCCACCCTTGATGCTGCTGATTCTGTATCCGGGAATTCTGTTCAAAGCCCTGCCAAGAAGCTTGATGGCATTTGCCCTCTCTTTATGAATCTCTCCTCCGGAATGACCGCCGAGAAGACCTGATACTTTGATTTTTACACTTTCGCCTTCAGCTGTCTCCCATCTGCATTTTCTTTCCCCCACTACATCAATGCCACCTGCGCATCCTATGTAGAAGATGCCCTCTTCTTCGCTGTCGAGGTTAAGAAGTCTTCTGGAGTCGATGTCTTTTTCTTCTACGTTTTCAGCTCCTGTGAGCCCGACTTCTTCATTTACGGTGAAAATACCTTCAAGTGGGCCATGCTCTGCGTTTTCATCTGAGAAGATATCAAGGGCAAGAGCAATTGCAATACCATTGTCTGCTCCGAGAGAAGTATCTTTTGCCCAGATATTCTTTCCATCTGTCATAATTTCAATTGGATCTTTTGAGAAGTCATGATCCGAGCCTTCTCTTTTTACGCAGACCATGTCCATATGACCCTGAAGAGCAATGGAAGGATAGTCTTCATAGCCTGGTGTGGCTTTGACCTTCATGATGACATTGCCTATATTATCTGAAAAGGCTTTGATTCCATTATCATTAGCCCACGAAAGAAGATAGTTTCTTATTCCTTCTTCATTTCCACTTTCCCTAGGAATAGCAGATATATCTGAAAAGATCTTCCATAATCTCTTATTGTTTAATTTGTCATACCACATATATTATTTCTCCTGACGATAATTGTAGCACTATTGAAAATGTTTATCTCTCCCTTAATGAAAGATCCTTTATCCATTTTCCACTTCTTACTCTTACTTCTCCGATGATCATCTTTGGAATAATCTCTGAGAGTTTAAAAAGCAGAATCGCCCAAAGAGAAAGATGGAGATACTTAGAGCCTATGAATGCCAAAGGAATACTCAATAGATACATAGGTATTATCTCTGATAAAAGTGAATATCTGCTGTCTCCGCCGCTACGAAGTATTCCTACCATTATTACGACGCCTGTCATTTCAAAAGGAAGTAAAAAAGAAAAAGAGAAAAGAGCTTTGACGGCAGTACTTACAGCCTCTGGTGAAATATTGTATAGACTTATCATCATTGGTGATATGATAAGCTCCGTAATGCCCATAAACAGGCCTATAGAAAGAGTATATAAGATAATTTTCATACTCCACCTCTGTGCCTTTTCTTTATCTCCTTCTCCTATGATATTTCCTAGAATTACACCCGAACCGTTTGCTAGTCCCAAACCAGCTACAAAAAACAGGTCCTGAATAGTCATGTCTATGTTGAAAGCGGCGAAGGCTGCCGTGCCAAGGGATGAATAAGATATTTTATAAAGGATTGAACCTATACTCCAAAGTGTCTCATGGAGAAATGCAGGAAGTCCTGTGGATCCCATTGCTTTTATGAATGATTTGTCCCACTTAAAGTCCTCTCTTCTTCTGGTGACAAATGGAGCTTTTCTTCTTATTGAAATGATTATCAACAACAAGGCTTCAGTAAGTCTTGATATCACAGTCGCCAATGCTCCTCCAAAGACTCCTAATCGGGGGAATGGCCCGAGCCCGAAGATCAAGAGAGCGTTGAGAACAGCATTAAGAAAAAGAGAAAAGACAGTAGTATACATGGGAGTCTTTGCATCTCCCATAGCCCTGAAAGCCCCACTATACATCATAGAAAAGCCTACGAAGATATAAGAGAAACCTACTGTCCTAAGATAAACTATGCCAGTTTCTATTACTCTTTCATCTTGTGAAAATAAAGACATAAAAGATAAGGGAAAGAATGAGACGAATATCCAGCCCAGAGTTCCTATGATTACTGAAATGACTGTTGTAAAAGTAGTTACTTTTCTCATTTCATCCAAGTTTTTTGCTCCGAAATATTGGGCTAGAAAGATCGATCCTCCACTATTGAGACCGAAGAAAGCCATTTGTAGAAATAAATAAAACTGATTTGCTCCTCCTATTGCAGCTACTTCAGCTTCACCCAACTGCCCGATCATAAGAGTGTCCAGAAATCCAAGGCCTGATTGGACTAGACTCTGAAGCATTATTGGGAATGCTACTAAAAATAGTTTTGAGATCAATTCTTTATTATCTTTCTTCATTTAGGGAAGAATAAAACATTAAAAGAATGGCATCAATATTGCATTCATTGTAATATTTCGGATAAACCAAGAGTGATAACAAAACAATAGAGAGGAATCCCCCAAATGAAAAATGCCCTTGTTGTTATAAATCCAAACGCTTCAAAAGGAAAAGGTGAAGCCAAGGCGAAAAGAATTTCCGAGTATTTCAAAGAAGCAGGATGGAATTGTACTGTTGCTTATACTCAGGGGACAGGGCATGCGGAAAAACTGGCGAAGAGTGGGGCCGAAAATGGATTCAAAACAATAATTGCAGCCGGTGGAGACGGAACGGTAAACGAAGTCGTCAACGGGATTATGCGCTCTAAAAAAGAAGTGGACATGGGAATTATTCCTGTGGGCAGGGGGAATGATTTTGCTTGGATCGCCGGAATACCTACAGACTGGAAGAAGGCCAGTGACATAATCATAAAGGGTACCCCTATAAAGACGGATGTAGGACACGCCAGGGGTACAGTTGCAGATAAATATTTTCTAAATGGCATGGGTTTTGGTTTTGAGCCCATGGTCAATTTTAAGGCTCAGGAGTACAAGCATCTTAACGGTATGGCGAGTTATGTGGCTGCCTTTATAAATATATTGATGAATCCTCCTAAGGGATATGAGGTTGCCATGTCTCTTGATGGAGGAGAGGTAAGATACTTCAAGTCTCAGCAGATTAGTATGAATAATGGTCGTAGAATGGGGTCTTCTTTCCTTATGACTCCTAAGGCGGAGATTGATGACGGTTTGTTAGACTTTATGTTTACAAATCGTCTCTATAAAGGCTTCGGACTAATTGGTCTTGTCCTCAAATTCTTAAAAGGCGCAATGGTTTCTGATAAAGAAAACTTCTCTTATGGAAACGCAAAAAAAGTTGTCATCGATATTTTGGGACCGGGTGCTGTATCACATGTAGACGGAGAAGAGTTCGAAAGAGATGGAAATCATTTTGAAATAGAGATACTCCCTTCCGCTGTAAGCTTGTATAGACCAGAAAAGGACAAATGATCTTGGTATAATCTGGATAAAGTTTAAAGAGAAGGAAAATCCTTGCTGACTTTGATGTTTATCTACACAACTAGATGAAGAATCCGATTCTAAGCGTCTTGGCTTGAAGATTCCTTTTGTGATTTGACGATGGAAAGGCTTAGAAGAGAAAAAGAAATTTATTTCTAAAAACGGTGCTCTATAATTACTATGTGTAATATCTGGTATAAAAAAATATAATATTTAACCTAATTATATTTTATACAATAAGATACAGACGTAAAAAAT
>CAMEXG010000097.1 GCA_945947045.1 uncultured Spirochaetales bacterium
ATATTGGAATCTAGTAGATGTTATTATCTTGTGGCTCTATGGTCAACAAACAAGGCGTCAATCAAATAAAGAAGGAGTTGGATCTACATATTTTTCTCTTCTCTTTCCTGGTTTTTTTTCGTCTCCAAGGAGCTTAAGAAGGTCTTTAGGCTTCTTATATGGAACCACATTTCCCTTTAGTCTCTCACTGCACCAACTATAGTTGGGGTTGGAGGCGGCTGAGAGAGAAATAGACGTTTTCTTCCCCTTCTCCACTGCTGGATCGAAGACAGCCCATGAAGGTCCCCCGTTTTTCTCTTCAACAAGGAAATAAGCATCCCCGAAGGATGAAAGAAACCTATTTCGTAGTACCACGTGCCACTTTTCATATTTTACAGAGGGGGCGTTCTGGGTAATAAGAATTCCTTTAGAGTAAACTTGTTCCATTAACTCCAGCATGCTTTCAGAAGGGCATTTTGAGATTCCGGAAGAGAGAACTGCAACGGGAAGGGCTCCAAGCTTCAAGGCAGATTGCAGGGCATAGGCGCCGGAACCTGAGTCAAAGGGTGCCACAACCGCCCATCCCTTTTCAGAAGAGAGTGCGACTGCATCGAAGATATCGCTTTTGGCCTTTAAAGACGGCAGAGGAGAACCGAGTATCACAAGCCTTTTCTCATTACCTAATTCTCTCTCTCCTGCGCTATACAAAAAATGAACTGGAGCCATCCTTCCCTTCACTCTCTCGTCATCTTCATCGATAACAGAGAATGGGATTTTTTCCCTGGAAAAAGCATCCCTTGTGTTTCTCCATAACTCATTGAAGACCATCTCTTCCCGGGAAGAAGAAGTAAACTCCCTTGTGTAGGAGGCGAAGGGAGACGAGAAGTCTGCATTTAAAGTAGAAAGTACATCCCAGGCTTTGTCCCTGTCACCTTTGTAGAAAAGAGACAATGCTTCATAAGCGACGGCCTTTTCTTTAATGGCAGTTTGCAACATATCGTTTGGCCTCCACAAGAATTGAAAGAAGGTCACAGTATGGAGTGGCGATAGAGTATTGTCTCCCCATCCTCGATACTGCTCCTGCAAAGTATCTATTTTCAGTCTCTCTTCCGTTAATCATGTCTTCAAGCATACTAGATCTACCTTTTCCTGAAAGAAGAGATGTGTTTCTTATCATAGTCTCTATATCATCGGAAGTAAGTTCTACACCTTTTCTTTCACCGACACTTTGGACTTCACGGGCAATTAGACGGGCGGCCCTGATCATATCTCTATTACTTCCTGTTGCATCGTAATCTGCTTCTAATAAAGCAGTAAGGGTGTTAAAGCAAGTGTTGGTCATAAACTTAAGCCACTTTTCGTGGTGGATATCATCAGGAACAACTACATCCTGTCCGTTTTCTTCAAAGAAGGCTTTTAGTTTCAGAATTCTAGGAGATCGGGAGTTATCTTTCTCCCCCATAGTAATCTTGCCTTTTGAGAATGAAGAGACATTATTTCCTTCCCTTGTTACAGAAAGATTTGAAATGAAGGCGTAGATGATTCTATCTTCTCCGAAACGCTCGGACAAAACTCTCTCCGATTCGATTCCATTGAGGAGAGGAAGAATAATAGTGTTCTCTCCCGCTAAGGGCTCTATTACAGGGAAAGTGGATTCAAGCTGGAAATTCTTGACAGCAAGGATAATTAGATCCACTTTTCCTGTACTCTCATCAGGAACAATAGTAGGAATGGAGAGTTTCTCTCCATTGAAGATTATATTACTTCTCGTCCTAAACTCTCTCTCTTTATCTACAGCAAAGGAAACATCTGGAACATTTCTCAAGTTATAAGCGACATTTGTTCCTACTGATCCTCTTCCTATTATGACGGTCTTCATGCCTAGATGATAATAATCAATGAAACAGAGTGCAAGAAGCGACTCTTTTTTGACTTATAAAAAAAACTAGTCATAATCAATAGATTTTGTTTGAGATTCAACAATCTCAATCCGACTATAAGATAGTCCCAATTATTTCTGATATCAGGCATCTAAGTAAGTCATCAACATACAAGGAAACTGATTCTCCCTGTATTTTCGAGTTATCTTCGCTGGTTTTATGGCGAATACTATTGTTCACAATTTACGGGAGGAAAAGAGCACCTCTCAAGTATATACAAAAAAAGACTCAACCGAAGCTGAGTCTCTAAGTGCCGTCTCCAGGAATCGAACCAGGGACACAAGGATTTTCAGTCCTTTGCTCTACCTACTGAGCTAAAACGGCATCAACGATAAGAACAATACAAGTTTCCTTGGACTATGTCAACAGAGATAAAAAAGATTTTTAATGATTTCTATCCCAGTCGTAATAAGCAGGGCGTCTTTGTAGCCGTCTAAACAGCATCCAATATGACAAAAAAACTACTCTGTCGTAACTATACCATGTCCTGGACTATCAGCGAGATAGCTTATTCTCGAACGATACAGATTCATGACTTTAATGCATTTACCGTCCGATTAATTGGCTTTCCAGTCAGAAAGATGTAAAGATTTGGATACTAAATATCAAAAGAACTCTTCTTTTTGTTGTTTTTTATGATATGGAGATCCGCATGATCTTAATCCATCTATGTGTTCAAAAAGATCCCCTTCTTCTGACATCCTTCTTCCCATCGGATCAAGTATGACATCCAATCCTTCTCTTCTAGCAAGCTTAAGGACTGGTACGAAGTCTGAATCTCCTGCAATCAGAACAACCTGGTCCACTTGTTTCTTATATGCAAGCGAAGCAATATCGATTCCTATCTTCATGTCCACACCTTTCTGAAGTGTATTAAGCTGAAAATGTGTTTGGTTTAAATCATCTTTTGTTAGTGAACCATTGCATATTTTCTTCACGGAGTCATAAGTAAGGGTATAGTTGATTCCATAATCTGACAGTTTCCCCATTCTCAAAGCTACTTTTCTTTTCTTCTTAAGACATGAGAGGAAACTTGTCATTCTAGAAAACTCTTCTGTTTTACCAAGATCATATGTCTTTCCTGAAAATGGCTCATAAACTTGTTTATTTAAAGGTGGACAGTCGTAATAGAAAATTCTATACAGCTCATGATCTATACTTCCTTCCTTAAGATGTCTTCTGCAATAACCCACAAGAGCATCGGCAGATTCCTCTGGTGAATATTTTTCCCAGTCATCTTTCACAAGTCTTCGATAATATCCCCCATCTACCAATATTGCTGTTTTTGACATTTACTCACCTCACATGGAAAAATTAGCCCTGAGAACTGGCACTTCCCTAATCGTGGGAGACCTATTCAAAGGGCGACAATCAACTTTTTTATCCTCACAAACTAATGAGGGAGAAGCAGGACTTTCTCTGCTTAACCAAGTATATATTATATATCATCGACATTGACTTCCAGTCAACAAAAACCGTTCATTCCCCACCTAAAATACAACTTGATAATTCTGGCTACTTTCAATGAGAATCAGTTGATTATAATTCCTATATGCTCTGTCTGATCTTACTATACGAAATGGCAGTAAATAATACATTCGAGTAATTAATCCAAAAAGAAAGAGAAAAACCTATTACCCTAAAAATATGTTTAAGACATAAAGAAAAAACGGTAAATGATATTTCTATCCATACAATCAAATATTGTAGATGATTGCTAATAAAAATTTTATCACAATAAATTACATCAATTATACTGCCTTATAATTATTAAAGTTATAAAAATAAGTTTAATAACTATGTCAACAGAGATAAAAAAGATTTTTAATGATTTCTATCCCAGTCGTCGTAATCAGAGGGTCGTCGCCTATCTCTATAATAGTCGTCATCACGCCTATAGTCCCTATCATCACGACGAGGATACTCGTCTCTATCTCTATATCCCCTATCATCACGATAGCGTCTCTCGTCAACATAACGTCTGTCGTCATCCATTATATCTCTGTATCCGTCACGATAGTATCCATCGTCTCTTCGCCTTATTCTTTCGTCATCCCTATAGTATTGATCCCGGCGGGAGTCTCTGTAATAGTCGTCATAGTCATCACGTCTGCGTCTATTGTCATCTCTGTAAGTATCACGAGACCTATTGTCTCTTCTCTCTTCCCTCACTCCTCCAGAAATAAAATCGTACCACTTATCATCTTGAGGAGCGCTTTGTCTTGGCTCATCTTCATACCTAGGTCTAGGAGGTTCTTCTTGTACCGGCTCTTCTCTCTTTATTTCTTCTGATTTGCCGGAGAAACGGGAAGATGAAGGAGGATATGTGTACTTCATATTTTCAGGTCTTTCTGTCGTCACTCTGAAAGTCTCTTCTGTTTTCTCTTTTTCTTCTTTCTCCGGAATATCCTCCAAGACTGTCCTATAACTGCTCTTTCCTGAGAGCCCCGCAAAAACAAAAAGGAATGTCAGTGTGTACCAGAACTCTGTGTCGTGTACAAATACACCGAGGACAGAAGAGACAAAACTAGCCCCTTCTATCGCCTCGCCTTCCAACACGGCCATTATTCCGGAGTGAAAGAGAGATGAAGATAAGAGAAGAAGAATAAGTAGGAGGAATACGAACCAAGGTGTAGAATCACTTCGTCTTGTTACAAACACCACAGATAACGAAAGAAGAACCAAGAGAAGTGGATAAATCCCTCTATATATCATTATCCCCTCTTCTCCAGAGTACATGGACAAGGCCACGAGAGAAGAAGAAAGAAGGAACGAGAGAAGAAATGGAAAAATCCACTTTCCTCTCTTTCTTTTTAAGAAGAATGAGAATGCGGCTAGAGATAGAATAGAGGGAGAGATGGCAAAGGCAAGAGGAATCCCCAGAGGATAACTAAGAGCTCCCTCAAGGGATGAGTCAACCCATAGCAAAAGGGTCAGGGAGGCGTAAAGAGCCCCTGAAAGAGGTAGCAGCCACGACTTTTCTCCGTCTTTCATGATGAAAGCAGTAAAGATCAAAGGAAGTGTCGAGATGACATACTTTGAAATAGCCTGCCATGAAAAAGAAAACGAAATAGAAAAAGAGAGACATAAGGGCACCAATGGAATAAGGAGACCAAGGGCCCAATATGGCCAAATCCTCATTTCAGGTTCAAAATCTTCATATAGATCACTTATTCTCTCTCTTTTCATTATTTCTTAAATCTCCTGACTCCTCCCTCGATGTCGATAGATAGTTCTTTGTATCCATCTAAAGCCTCCCATAGCTTACTGGATGAGGAGGAAAAATCATCATACCAATCAATTACGACAGGGTCAAAGTCACTTAAAGAAGAAAGGATATGACCGAAGCCATCAAATCTATTATACTTCCATACTTCAATCTTTCCGTTTAGTTTCCTTGCAAGGATGGAAGTCTTGTCGGTTTGGTTCAATGCAGCAAAAGAAACGTCACCTTCTACTCTAGAGAGTATTTCAGAAATGCCGACTCCATCATCCAAGGAGGATAGGATCTCTTCTGAACATGATGTAGATATGACTTTATTCTTTTCTGAAGAGACTACAGCGATACTCGGGTCATCAATGGAAGCATACAATAATACACCAAGTCCACTCTTCGTCGTACCCACTCCCAACTGGACTCCGTTCTTTTCCAATAATCTATATTCCTCTACATGCATATTCTATCCTCCGAATTGTATTTCTATGTTTCAATTCTATTGTCGAGAAGAATAAAGCACAATACAAAATCGTACTTCTCTTGTTGTAGAAAAGGAAAATGGATTAGACTTTCTCTATGTCTTTGTTATCTGTTGAGAATCTCTCTTTTTCCATAGATGGAACAAAACTTCTAAAGAATATCACCTTCTCCCTTGAAAAGGGCTCTTTGACACTGGTGGCAGGTAAGAATGGGAGTGGCAAATCCATGCTTTTAAAGTGCCTCAAAGGACTTGAAAAGCCTGACGAAGGGATAATAAAAGTCAACGGCAAAGTATTAAAAAGAGAGAAAGAAAGGATGAAAGCCTTCGGGCTTGTATTCCAGGACACTTCTCTTGAGATCGTAGGCTCTACAGTCAGAAAAGACATCGCCTTCGGACTGGAGAATCTGAGAATGGAGAGAGATATAATTCAAGAGAAAACAAATAGGATGGTCTCGCTTTTTGCTTTGGAAAAGATTCAAGATCTACCCCCTTCAGTTCTCTCCGGAGGGGAAAAAAGAAGACTCTCCATTGCAGGTGTTCTGGCCATGGAGCCGGAGATCATACTAATGGACGAGCCCTTGGCGAATCTCGATTACCCTTCTGTAAAGATGGTCCTCTCCACTCTGGTCCAATTAAAAGAAAAGGGTGTTACGGTAATTATTGTATCTCATGAAGCTGAGAAGTTATTGTCTCTTACAGACAATACTATCATTCTTTCAGAAGGAAGACTTGTGGATATGGGGCGTTCCAAAGATATGATGGGGGCGTTAAGGGACAATGAGGTCTATTTACCACCTAAAGCTGTATTTGAGGATCTCACATGGCTCAAATAAATCCTTTTGCTTCACTTGTCATGTTGATTTCTGCAAGTATCGCCTCTTCTCTACTCTCCGGGTATGAAACAGTGGCGGTTCTATTACTTGTACTTATTGTCCCGTTTTTTTTCAATGTGAATATCCTAAAAGTAATGTGGTCCATGAAAGTGATGCTTATTACAGCTCTTCTGATATTTTTATTCTCTTACTTCGGGAAGGGAAGCCTCCTTTCATCTATTTCCGAAAGCGCAAAGTTTCTTTCAGTCATCGGGCTATCAGCCCTATATATAAAGAAATCTGACTTAATAGATCTTGCAACCACTATGGGTTCTATTCTTTCTCCTCTCTTAGGAAAGAGAGGAAGGAAGGCATCTTCAGCTGTTATGATGACCCTTGCTCTCTTTCCAATCATCTTCTCAACTGCAACAGAAATGATGAATGCAAGAAAATCAAGAGGTGGCAGTTTCCTCTATCACCCGATAAAATCTATTACTGAGTATACGGTGTCAATGATGAGGCTGTTGTTTCAGAAAGTAGTGATCTTTCAAGATGCCCTGTACTCCAGAAGCTGGACCACGGGAGGAGAGAGAACAAAGGTGGTATTGGGGAAAAGAGATTGGGTTCTGATGATTCTTGCCTTTATTCTCTTAATTGGGTTTGTATTATGGAAAAAGGTGTTTTAAGAAAAGAGATGATCCGCTCTCTTCGGTCCTTCGATAAAAAGGAAGAAGAATCAAAAGCGATATGTGAAACACTGCTTTCTCTTCCTCTGTACAGGGATACGGATACTATACTTGCATTTTGTCCCCTTTCTACCGAGCCTGATATTTCTCCCCTTTTTAATGACGACAGAGTACTCTTCCCCTTTATTACCGGTAAAGGCGAAATGGAGTTTGGAAAAGGTAAAATGGAAAAGAATAAGCTTGGTTTCTTTGAACCAAAGGTAAAAGAAAGAATAGAGTATGAAAAGGCGGTTATCCTGGTCCCACTCCTTGCCGTCGATAAGTCTCTCTATAGACTGGGGCGGGGGAAAGGATTCTACGATAGATACATAAAGAGAAACAAAGAGAAGCTTTTTTCTATTGCCCTGGCTTTCTCTCCGTCTTTCATAAACAGTCTTGAAGTAGATGAGTGGGATGAAAGAATGGATGCTCTTATTGTGAATGGTGAAATAGAATATCCCCAGGCCGTTTCCAGCTCTGGGGATAGGATATGATAGCTTCCAATTTTTTAGTTGATCTTGACTTCGATTCTGCCTTTCTGGGCTTTCTCTGTCTTAGGAAGAGTGATGG